>JBEBWU010000068.1:0-8019 GCA_040391985.1 Entomomonas sp.
TAATAGTTCAATAGCTGTACCTAAAGGCTGTTTTAGCCAACTAGGTGCTAATTCAGTAAGAAATACAGCAATACCAAAACTGACAGGGATGGCAATAAGTAATGCAATAGCTGAAGTGGCTACTGTGCCATAAATCATTACTAATGCCCCATACTTATCTTGTACGGGGTCCCACTCATTACTCCAAATAAAGCTTAAACCAAATTCTTTAAAGGCAGGTATGGCACCTATAATTAATGAAATAATAATACCTGCCAGCATTACCAAGGTTAAAATAGCAGCACCACGAAACAGCCCTGCAAAAATAGCATCCCCATAACGGGAATGCTTGCGACTAGGAGAAGATTGCATATTTTATATAATAATCCTTAGTAACCTGACTACTTATAATTAATAACTGTACCATTAGTATCTACTATTTTAGACCAACTATTACGAATAGTTTTCTTCACAGTTTCTGGGAAAGCCACATAATCTAACTCAGCAGAAGCAGCATCACCTTTTTCTAGTGCCCAGTTAAAGAATTTTAATGCAGCTGCTGTTTGTGCAGGTTTATTGGTTTGTTGATAAAGTATGATATAAGTTGCGGTAGATAAAGGCCATGCTTCAGTTCCTGCTGCATTAGTCATGTCTTGAGCAAAGGTTTTTTCCCAATCAATACCTTCTGCTGCTGCTTTGAATGCTTCATCACTAGGTACTACAAAATTACCTGCCGCATTCTTTAAAGCCACATAAGCCATTCTATTTTGTTTTGCATAAGCATACTCCACAAAACCGATAGAGTTAGCTAAACGCATGACAAAAGCAGATACACCTTCGTTACCTTTACCACCTACACCTACAGGCCATTTAACGGCTGCCCCTACACCTACTTGGTCTTTCCAAGCGGTACTTACTTTAGCTAGGTAAGAAGTAAACACAAAGCTAGTACCTGAGCCATCAGCACGGCGTACTACAGTAATTTTAGCATTAGGCAAATCAAGACTAGGATTTAAGCTTTTAATAGCCTCATCATTCCATTGTGTAATTTTTCCTAAATAAATATCAGCTAGTACTTCGCCTGTTAATTTTAACTGCCCTTCTTTAATGCCTTTAACATTGATAACAGGCACTACACCACCAATTACTGTAGGAAATTGTATTAAACCATCTTTCGCTAAGTTTTCATCAGTTAACGGAGCATCAGAAGCACCAAAATCAACTGTTTTAGCTAATATTTGTTTAACACCTGCACTTGAACCTATTGATTGGTAATTAACACGATTACCTGTTTCTTTATAGTAACTATCTGCCCATTTTGCATAAACGGGTGCAGGGAAAGAGGCACCTGCCCCTGTAATATCTTGTGCAGCCACAGGTAAAGCAACTAACAAAGAGGCTAAACCTAGTGTTTTTAAAATCGATGTTAAGCGCATAATACTCACCTTTATTATTAAGTTGAGCATATCATGGCAAAGTTTTATGACAGTTTTATGACAGTGCTATAAAAAATAATTTAATCGTATTAAGACAGTTAATAATATCAAAGCTACTTACTTAATAACTTATTTTTATCTAACAAACTTTAAGTATTCCAGTATATTTTCAATTCTTTATTGATTTCTATAACACTTTTATTATTAAAGACTTTAAAAAAAGACTGAGCTCTTTATAATACATTAGAAACCATATGGAATTAATTAAAATAGCTAATGTATTTTTCTAGAAAGTTTATTCAATATCCTTTTATAGTAATGTTTTTACTAGCTTTAACCGCCTGTCAAACTAATTTCAGTGATGCTGATCTTGATCGACAAGAAATTGTTACCAATCGTAGTAATGTAGCTGCCGGTGAATTATTACAAACAGATGCTACTCGTGTAACCACTATAGCCATGCGTAATAACTTGCATGGCCTTTATGTATTATTAGAAAAATTTTATAAACGTAATCCTAAAGAATGGCGAAAAACAGCTAACTCCTTAGAACAGGCTAGAAAAGTAGTATTTGATGCCATTGAACATGATAAGTTTTTACCAGGTCTAGATAATAAAACAAGTATTGATGCACTGTATGTTGCCTTAGATCCAAATTATACAGGTGACCGAGCAGGTGCTTTAATTTATGGTTTGGCCACTATGATTATTGTGGCACATGGTGACCATACAAAATTTTATATATCAGATGTAGTTGATGCAGAGCACATCTTTAATGCAGCCCGTAATGTAGAAATTGCCCAATGGATGTTAAAACAACGACAAAACATTGAGGGTAAACCTTTACTGATTTCTAATGAAATATCTGCTACAGGCTATAATTTAAGTTTTGCCATTGAACTAGCCAAAATAACTGCTCGTTTAGTTTCAGCTATGTTAGATGAACGTTATCGACGTGTTGGTACTAATTATGTGCATAATTTGCTATTCTTGACGTTCTTACCTGTACAATAATTTTACCCTTTACAAATTATCGCTAAATATTGAAAACTGATGATGTACCAAAGGCACATTATAAGGTTTAAGTAATGATTTAATGGTATATTCTATAGGTGAAGGCCTACTAAATAGGAACCCCTGAATATACTCTACGCCTTGATTACTTAAGTAATGTAATTGATCTACTGTTTCAACACCCTCTGCCACAATATCCATTTCCATATTTTTGGCTAAACCAATAATAGTATCAAGCAAGTAAGTAGCTGTACTTTTCTTATAAATAGTTGAAACAAACATCTTATCGATTTTTAAGTTATCAATTTTATATTTCTGCAAATACCCTAAATTTGAATAGCCTGTTCCAAAATCATCAATTGAAATAGAAACACCTATTTCATGAAATTTATGTATTAATTTATCTAATTTTCCAGAGGATTGAACAAATTGACCCTCTGTTAATTCCAGTACTAATTTGATTGTATTATCTGGAAATCCATCTAAAAATTGTTGGCAATCATTTAATAAATCAGGGTCATCAAGGTGAGAAGCATGCACATTAAAACTAACATAAAATGGCTTTGGTAGAGAATAAATATAGGGAGTCAACTCATCTGCAACCCTTTTCATAAGACCTTTAGTCATAGGAATAATAAGTTTAGTACGCTCCGCCAAACCAATAAACTTATTGGGTGTAATTAAACCATGTTTAGGATGTTGCCACCTTGTTAGTACTTCAAGACCATGCCATCGGTAATCTGCAGTAGAAACAATCAATTGATAATAAGGAACTAATTCATTTTCCATAATAGCTCTCTTAAAATCACGCTTGGCTGCAGTCATTGCTATATAAAGAAGGACTATAATTCCTAAGATTAACAATAGTATTGTTAATATAATAAAAGATTGAATAGTTTGGTAACTACCTTTGATAGCGGCATAATCCACCATAACTTTAAATGGATATTTACTAGAACTAAAACCCAGCCATCCCTGCACTTTAGAGTCTTCACCTACTGATACAATATTATCTGCACTTATCAACTTATTATTAATAATAATAAAACTTTCTTTTTGAAATTCAGATGTCTGTAAAATATCTGCTATTACTTTACCATGAATTCCTACAAACGCTCCCCAATCTCCATCTGTAATACTATAACTAATAACAGGAGTATTCGGGGTCAAATGATTAGACTCAAATAAATTAAGAGGCTCTTGTATATAACGTTTCACATTCACATAATTTTTTTGAATTAATTCGTAAATAGATGAACAATAAATAACGTCATTATGTGTTAATGTTGCTGATCTAATAACATTACTGGTAGCCACTAACCTTTTAAAACTATACTCCTCCATCTTACAAGGAATATCTTTCATTCCTATGATATTGTGTGTGATTTTATTCGCTTCATCAAAAACATAATTAAGTTTATCAATCACTCGCTTTGATTCGAATACAATCTGTTTTCTATAATTTTCATTAATACGATGGTAATTATAAAACTCAGATAATAATACAACCAATAAAAATACCAATAACGCAATAACAGCCAGAGCTGTATTGGAATAGCGAGCTTTTAGTAAAAAACGGTGCATAAATTAAAACCTACCTAACAGGCAGTTTTTATAGTTTTAATCTTTATATGCATTTTTTACGCCTCCAAAATAATAAATTAGTCTATTTCTATGCTAATTTAAGTATTTTTAAAGAAGTGTATATTAGATGTTAGTCACATTAACTAATTCTTTGTAATGTAGTTAAAAGTTGCTAAAAGTTAATAGATTAAGTAAAAATAAACAACTGTAAATTTAAATAATAAAAAAATAGCCTAGTTGCTATAACAAACTAGGCTAATTAAATAGACTTATCTATCAATACATTATTTAATTTCGACTTGCCCCATCATTCCTAACGTTTCATGTTCTAAAATATGACAATGATACATTCTTAAACCTTTATCATAATCTACAAACACTATACGAGCTTTCTCATAAGGTTTTAAATTGATAGTATCTTTTAGTTCTTTAAATGATGGCTTAGTCACTTTACCAGCTAACTCATATTCTTTTACTTGAAATTGTGGGCCATGCAAATGAAAAGAATGATCCATATGGGAGTTATTAAAAATCTCCCACTCTTGCTCTTCACCTGACTTGATCGTGAAATCAACACGCTTTAAGTCATGCTTTTTACCATTAACTAAAAAGTCCACACCTGCTGGTGAATTAGGGTTATTTACTTCAGTAAACTCAACTTTATAAGTTACAGCAGCTTTAGCCGCATTAGGAATATCTTTTAATTTCTCTGGTAAGGAAATTTTATCTTTAGGCTGCATTTTTACTTGAGCTAAAGGTAAATCTTGCTCTTTAGCAACATTACCCATTTTACCACGCTCATAGGCTAAAGCAGTTAGCGTAAACTCACCTTGTTTTTTAGGCGTTAATACTATCTCTGCACGCTCACCAGGTGTTAAAAGTATACTAGTAATAGCTTGTGGCTTTTCTAATAAACCACCATCACTAGCAACTTGATAAGCTTCTACTTGATCTTCAGGAAATGATAATTTCAAATATCGTGCAGAATTACCATTCCAAATTCTCCAACGCTGTGTACCTTCTAAACTGATAACAGGCTGATATTGAGCATTAATTAACTGAAACTGCCCTTCTCGACCATTCATCCAATCCAACATAGTATTGTTAGCAATTTGTACTTCTTTATCTAATTTCAAATCAGAGAAAAACAGATTTTGCTCAGGAATAGCTTTTAATGGATCATTAGGGTCTCGTACAATAAATGCACCTGCTAATCCTCTATAAACCTGTTCAGCAGTATATTCATGAGGATGTGGATGAAACCAATAAGTACCAGAAAAATCTTTTGGTAAGGTAAATTCAATATTTCTTGTATCACCTGGCTTAATGGGGTGTTGAGGATTTCCATCTACCTGTGGCGATATAGGTAAGCCATGCCAGTGAACTGTGGTTCCTTGCGATAAATGGTTTTGTATAGCGACTTTTACAGTTGTTCCTGCCATTACATCAATAACAGGTAAAACTTTCTGCTCATACAGCCAAAAAGTTGTAGGTTTATTAGGGATTAACTCAACCTTGGTTGGCATGATCATCAAATCAGTTTGAAATACACCAGGTTGTTTACTTTTGTTAGCTAATACAGGCAATGGCTGTAATGGCTGGCCTTTTGGCATTAACTCTTTGGATAATAACTCTTCATTACTTGAGGGCATTACCATATCTGCATGCTGGCTATGATCCTGATGAGAAGTATGATGATTATGTTGCTGAGCAAAACTTATTGAACTTGATAGGGAAAAAATAAATAAATAACTTAAATTTTTTAATAGTTTCTGATTCGGCATAAAAGTCTCTTTTAACTAGTTACTTTTTAGCTTTGGGGTACCTCCAATACCATAACACTTCTTCTTTACCATCATTGATACCCACCCAGCTATTACTTTCTCCAGTCATTATACCATCAATAGCCCATCTAATTTCACTAAGCCAATTTTTACCAATTGTTAATGTAGCAGGCTCTAATCCAGTTGAAAACTCCCATTTCTCAGACTGCTTAGAAAAACTTATATGCCATTCTTTAGGTGCAATCCACTTAGCTACACCCACTCTATTATTGGGAATGCCTAGTATTTCATTATTAGGTGCAGTAATAGTAATTGTTTTACGATTAGTTTTTTGATCTTTTTCAAAGGCTTTAAGCAACAACATTAATGAGAGGCAGCCTATATCATCCGCTGTTATATGCCAATTGGGATAGTGAATGTCATCAGGATACTGATATCGCCAGAGCGAAATAATCCCCTGTTGCTTCCAATTTTCAACATACGACATTAAACACTCAACTCCTCATTTATACTCAAATAATGATGTATAAAACTACTCTTATAATAATTATAAATTATGCCATAGATTGTAATCATAAGTAATATGATTATTTATCATTTTAAAAAAAGTTTTTAAATACAACCCTTCATTGTTATTAATCTAAATAATACTCTTAATTTGCCATTTAAAATAATAATAGATTAATCCTACACAAAGAAGAACTAGAAGTATTATATAATAAGAAAATACTATAAAAAGCTTAACTGTAACTTAATAATAATATGCTTAAGATCATTTTATAGATGAATTTAAAAAAATATACCCATATACATCTTGTTAGATAAATTAATAATGTATATGGGCTGTATAAATTAACGCTCTAGCAATAGACGTAACATACGACGTAATGGCTCAGCAGCTCCCCATAGTAACTGATCCCCTACAGTAAACGCTCCTAAATATTGTGACCCCATATTTAGCTTACGTAAACGTCCTACAGGTACAGTCAAAGTACCAGTTACCGCAGTAGGTGTTAAATCTTGCATGCTAATTTCACGATGGTTAGGTACTAACTTAACCCAATCATTATGATTTTTAATCATGCTTTCAATGTCTTCCATAGGTACATCTTTATTTAACTTAATAGTTAATGCCTGACTATGACAACGCATTGCACCAATACGTACACAGATACCATCAATGAGTATTGGATTTTTAGCACGGCCTAAGATTTTATTAGTCTCAACTTGTGCTTTCCACTCTTCACGACTTTGACCACTAGCTAGTTCTTTATCAATCCAAGGGATTAAACTACCTGCTAAAGGTACTCCAAAATGTTCATCTGGAAAACTTGCACTGCGTTGAGTAGCTGCTACTTTACGATCAATTTCCAAAATAGCACTAGCAGGGTTAGCTAATTCATCTGCCACTGAATCATTAATCACACCCATTTGTTTGATTAATTCACGCATATTCTGTGCACCAGCACCCGATGCAGCTTGATAAGTCATTGCACTCATCCACTCTACAAGGCCAGCTTCAAATAAACCACCTAATGCCATCAACATTAAGCTAACAGTACAGTTACCACCAATAAAATCTTTTTTACCAGCGTCTAATGCTTGATCAATCACTTTACGGTTTACAGGATCAAGCACAATCACAGAGTCATCTTCCATTCTTAAAGTGGAAGCAGCATCAATCCAGTAACCTTGCCAACCTGCACTACGTAATTTAGGGAAAATTTCAGTGGTGTAATCACCACCTTGACAGGTAATAATGGCGTCTAGTGTTTTTAGCTCATCAATATCATAAGCATCTTTTAGTGGATCTACTGTTTTGCCAATAGCAGGCGCAGCCCCACCCACATTAGAAGTAGTAAAAAATACAGGCTCAATAAAATCAAAATCCTTCTCCTCTTGCATACGCTGCATAAGGACTGAACCCACCATTCCACGCCAACCGATTAAACCTACGCGCATCATATAATCTTATTTCCTCTAAATACTTACTGCATTAATGCCCCATTGACTAACAATTTACAACTTTTTTAACTCTGCAACAACTGCATTTCCCATTTCTGAGGTAGACACTTTATCACATCCTATAGACATAATATCAGCAGTACGCAAATTTTTGTCTAAAGTCAAACCTACTGCTTTTTCAATTAAGTTAGCTGATTCAGTGTGCTTAAAGGTATAACGTAACATCATAGCAACAGATAGGATAGTTGCTAATGGAT
>JBEBWU010000069.1:0-7981 GCA_040391985.1 Entomomonas sp.
TTTTTAAGCACTTAGTTTTATTTGAGCAGAGACCACTCAAACATCGAATTTACACATCTTGCATATCACAAAACGGAAAATTACCACAATCAATTGTAACAGATTTATTCAAGGCTCGAAGTGTAGCCATTGTCGCAGTGTGGCTGATGCTTCAGTAAGACCTTGACGCTTGATAGAGGAAAAAAGTTGAATAGAAACAGGGGTGTTTTGATAATTGACTAGCTGTTGTTGTACTTTTAACAACATGGTTTTTGCCGCACCAAAAGTGAGCTTATCTGCTTTAGTGAGCAGAATATGTACAGGCATTTTTGATGCATCAGCCCAATCCAGTAACATTTTATCAAACTCTGTTAATGGATGACGAATGTCCATCATTAAGACAATACCTTTTAAACATTCTCGAGTAGATAAATAAGCATCCAAATGTTTTTGCCAATGTTCTTTTAAAGGTAATGGTACTTTAGCATAACCATAACCTGGCAAATCAACAAAACGACGTTCATTATCAATTGCAAAAAAGTTAATTAGTTGTGTTCGACCTGGTGTTTTAGACGTTCTAGCTAAATTAGCATGGGTTAATGCATTAATAGCACTTGATTTACCTGCATTAGATCGGCCTGCAAACGCTACTTCATAACCCAAATCTGGTGGGCACTGATCTACCTTAGCAGCACTTGTTAAAAAAGCAGCTTTTTGGCATAACCCCATAAATATATTAGCAGACATAAAGAAACATTAACACGACAATGAACAACATAATATCATAATGTTTGTATTACCAAACTTTAAATATTCTATTATTAACCAATGTGAATAGATTAATTATTCACACTCTGTCACAAACCGAGTACAACTAATTATTGCATTTCCCATAATTAATTAGGTATTGTACTGCTCTAAATTTAATTATTTGTTGTTGACTCTATAATGGAGAGAAATATGCGTCGTTTGTTTATGGCAGGAATGATTACATTCATCACGTTTTTTTGTGCCAGTGTTTATGCACAAATTGGTGTTTTAGCACTTCCTGAACCACAAGCTGGTAAAGAATATACTATTTTACCAACCCCTGTTCCTACTTCAGAGCCTAATAAAATAGAAGTAACAGAAGTCTTCTGGTATGGCTGTCCTCACTGTTATGATTTAGAACCAATCATTAACAAATGGTCAAAAAATTTACCCGCTGATGTTCATTTCGTACGTATGCCAGCATTATTTAGTAAGCTATGGAACATCCACGGCCAACTATTTATTACTTTAGATACCTTAAAAGTAGAAGACAAACTACACTCTGCTGTATTCGAATCTATTCGTCAGCGCAAAAACTTATTACTTACACCAGAAGATATGGCTGACTTTGTTGAACAACATGGTGTTGATAAAGCTAAATTCTTAGAAACTTATAACTCCTTTGGTGTTCAAGCCAGAATGGAAAAAAACAAAAAAATCTTAAATAAATATGGTATTTCAGGTGTACCTGCCATCATTGTTAATGGTAAATATCGTATTGATTTTAATGATGATGTTGCAGAGCCTGCTGATTTAATGCGAGTAACTAACTACCTAATTGAAAAAGAACGTGCTGCTTTAACACCAGCTAATGACAGTTCAGTTACAGAAAAAGCAACAGCTACTGCAAAATAAGTATTTTCTTATAAAAAAACAGTGTTATCATTTTTAACATGAGCAAGAATGGATAATATCTGTGATAAATATTAAAAAGAAAAAAGAGGTTGCTACTCACCTTTCTCCCAAAATCAATAAGGAGAGTAGCCCCATTATTCTACCCCCACAAGGAATAATGAAACTCTTAACTTTTAATATTCAAGTGGGCAATAACACTAGCCAGTTTCATCATTACTTTACAAGAAGCTGGCAACATGTGTTGCCTTATAAAGACCGCGCAAAAACCCTGCAACGCATCGCTGAATTAATAAATAAATATGACCTTGTTGCACTACAAGAAGTTGATGGTGGTAGCTTGCGTTCCAGCGGTATTAATCAAGTAGAGTTTTTAGCTAAATTGGCCAAATTCCCCTATTGGCACCAGCAAACCAATCGCAACCTTGGCAAACTAGCTCAACATAGTAATGGCATGTTAAGTCGTTTTAAACCAACACTTATTGAAGATCATCCTCTACCAGGAATGCGAGGCAGAGGCGCCATTTTTACTCGCTTTGGTGAAGGTGAAGATGCTTTAGTCGTTGTAGTAATGCATCTCGCTTTACGCAGAAAAGCACGTAAAGAACAACTAGATTATATTTACAATATGATTGCCCCTTATAAATACCATATTTTAATGGGTGATATGAATGCAGGCACTGTCGAATTATTAGAAGATACTGCATTAAAAAATCTTGACCTTGTATTACCTCAAACAGAAGCTACTTACCCTAGTTGGAACCCTAAGCGCTGTCTTGATCATATTCTATTAAGTCCTGAACTAAAAATAGAACAAGTCAATGTTTTACAACAGCCTATATCAGACCATTTACCTATTGAAGTCGATATACGTTTGCCTGATGCTATACTGGCTAATATCAATCGTTTTTATAACAAATCCTAAAATTACTATTATTCCTTACTAGGAATATGGAATTGCTTTTAATGAAAAAACTATTTATTTGTTTTTGTTTAACTTTATTAACTGCTTGTCAAAGTGGCTTACAAATCAATAAAGATTACCAATCTGTGGGGCAAGATAGTCGTGTGCAATATGTAGTTTTACATTACACCGCTACTGATTTTAATCGTTCTATTTATTTATTAAACAAATAACCATTAAGTAGTAATTATCTTATTGAGGATCAAAAGGGTACTATTTACCAACTGGTAGATGAAAAAAATAGAGCATGGCATGCAGGACTAAGCGAATGGCAAGGTAGAACCTTTTTAAATAATAGCTCGATAGGTATTGAAATAGTTAATAGGGGATTTACTGAAGATGCTCATGGCTACAAAAAATGGTATCCCTATACAGAAACACAAATACAATCACTGATTCTATTATTAAAAGACATTAAAACTCGCTATAAATTATCCGCTGAAAATATCTTAGGTCACAGCGATATCGCACCGCTACGCAAAACAGACCCAGGCCCCCTATTTCCTTGGCGTCGTTTAGCCAAAGAAGGATTAGCTGTATGGCCAAATGAACGAGCTGTAGCCGCCCAAAAAGCTATTTTTGATCAACAAAAATTACCTGATACAAGTTGGATACAAGAAAAACTTGCCATTATTGGCTATGCTGTACCACAGACAGGGATAGTAGATAAAGAAACAGCAAAAGTTATTACAGCGTTTCAAATGCGTTATCAACCTGAAAATGTTACAGGGGTAGTAGATAGTAAAACTGCCGCCTTACTAGCAGTTGTCGCAAGAAAAGATTTTACCAAACCTGAATAAACCTATTGTTATTCCATAATATAGGTTTATTTAAAAAACAGCCGTGCTATATTAATGAGCGATTTTTTATTTCACTTTGACAAAGTGAATTTTAAGTTAAATAGCTGTCAAAATGATGAACCATTTATGAAGGTTAGCCCATATGACTATTACTATTACAATATCTACATTGATTAAAATATTAATTGTAGCTTTTTTTATTTGGGGTGTACTTTATGTATATTTCCATGGACGCTCTCGCCGTATTCCTCTTTTAAGGCAATTTTTTAACTATTCAGCATTGTTTGCTCCCTATAATGCCTTAATGTATATCTTCTCTAAACAAAAGTCTCAACCTTATTACGATAGAGCAGACTTTAAAGAAATGGATTTAATTAAAGAAAACTGGGAAATCATCAAAGAAGAAGGCGAAAAACTATTTGATGAAGGCTATATCCGCGCAGCTATTGGTGGCAATGAAGCAGGCTTTGGTTCTTTCTTTAAAAGAGGTTGGAAACGTTTCTATTTAACATGGAATAGAGATACTCTACCCTCGGCAGAAAATTTATGCCCTAAAACCTTAGAGTTAGTAAGACAAGTTCCTTTAATCAAAAGTGCCTTATTTACTCGTTTACCTGCCCACAGTCATCTTAATGCTCACCGTGATCCCTTTGCAGGAACGTTACGTTATCATTTAGGTTTATCAACACCGAACTCTGAAAAATGTGCAATCTATGTGGATGAAGAACCACAAGCTTGGTACGATGGTGAAGATTTTATTTTTGATGAAACCTATATTCACTATGTAATCAATGATACGGATGACTACCGTTTAATTTTCTTCTGTGACCTTGATCGCCCATTAAAACAACCGATGTATACCATTAACCAATGGGTAAGTAATATTCTTGCTTCTTTAACCCAACCCCAAAATATTGATGGTGAACATGCAGGCTTTGCTAATCGTGCTTATCGCGGATTTATTAATTTTTCAAAAATTTTTAGTACACCGATTAAAGCATTAAAACGTAAATCACGTACAGCCTATAATATATTAAGGGTAGTTGCTATCCTGTTAATTGTATTATTGATTCTAAAATGGGTTTTCTAATTTCTTAGTTATACCCACCTGTACTAAAAAGCCAATGTAACCTACATTGGCTTTTTATCTTATACTATAGCTGTTGCTATATTAAGGTCTTTCACCTAATCTTAACCTATTCTCAATATCCACTAATACTGGCAGTAAATCTGCTATGGTATCAATAACATAATGTGCCCCTATAGCTCGCATTTTTACAGTAGCTTGCTGACGCAATTTATCTTGCTCTATTGAATCCAATGCTTGCCATTCTTCTAAACTAAGTCCTACCTCATTACCGCTAATAGCTACAGCAACTGTCCATGTACCTGCATTTAATCCCTCTTCTATACCAACCCCTGTATCATCTACTTTAACTACCGTATAAGGAGGCCATACCCCCAAATCAGCAAATGTTTGATACATCATTAATGGTGAAGGCCTACTAGTAGCCAGATCACCTGCACAGACTAAATTATCTGGGCTATAACCTGCTTTTGCTGCAATAGGTAATAATCTCTCCATGATAGGTCTGTTATAACCTGTCGTAGAACCAATTTTAACCTTCTTATGACGTAAGGTATTGATAAGCTCAATAGCCCCTGGAACAAAATCTGCAAAATCGCCTACTACTTCTGCATTCATAGGAGTAAATACCTCATACAAATGCTCTGCATCTGCATCTGTAGGTTTCGTTCCATATTGTTGTAACCATTGTTGATTAATCTCTGGAATAGCTAATAACGCTTTTATATGATCTAACTTTGCCATACCCATAGGACCACGCGCTTGCTCTATAGATAATTGAATATTAAATTTTTCGAACAGCTTTACAAAAGCCCCCATTGGTGCACAAGAACCAAAGTCAATCATCGTACCAGCCCAATCGAAAACAACAGCTGTTAATTGGTGTTGAGGTTGTGTCATAGTTTAATCTCGTATTTTCAATATTGTTAGTTAATTTGGATATTCATCTGTTGCATACAAAAATGCATAGCACTAATAACTTGACGCATTTCTTTTTCACCAATGGCACCTATACAACCTACACGGAATGTTTCAACAGCTGTTAACTTACCAGGGTATAACATAAACCCCGCTGCTTTTACGTGACTATAAAATTGCTTAAAATCATAGTGACTATCTTGTGGTGCTAAAAAGGTGATAATGATGGGTGAAATATATTCTGGTTTTAAGTAAGGTTTAAACCCTAATTTAGCTAATCCATCTAATAACACTTGGCAGTTATTGTTATAGCGCGCTAATCTTGCAGGTTGCCCACCCTCTTCAATAAATTGTTCCATTGCTGCTGCCAATGCCGCCACTACATGTGTTGGTGGAGTAAAACGCCATTGCCCTGTACGCTCCATATAAATATATTGATCATACAAATCCATTGCCAATGAATGGCTATTCCCTTCACAACTATCCAATATAGCTTTGCGAATAAACACAAAACCCATGCCAGGAACACCTTCTAAGCATTTACCACTGGCAGAAATAAGTGCATCAAATACAACTTCATTAGTACTAATTGGTAAAGCACCAAACGAACTCATTGCGTCTACAACTAGACCAAGTCCTAAACGTTGGCAAAGGTCGCTTACTGCCACTAAAGGATTAACAATCCCTGTTCCTGTTTCACAATGAATTAAACCAATATGTGTAATACTAGGATCTGCAATAACTGCTTCCTCAACAGCTTTAACACTTATAGGCTCATTTTCTGATTGGGTTAAGACAGTAGTTTGACGTCCCATCATTGTGGCTAATTTAGCCATACGCTTACAGTACGCACCATTATCCAGTACTAAAAGATGTCCTTTTTTAGGGACTACTGTGGCAATAGCAGCTTCCACAGAAAATGTACCACTACCCTGTAATGAGACAACCACATAGTCTTGCTGGCCATCTATTACATCTAATAATTGTTGGCGTAACTTAGCAGTTATAGTATTAAAATCTGTATCCCATGATCCCCAATCTTTCAACATTGCTAGTTTAGTACGTAATGTTGTCGTCAAAGGACCAGGTGTTAAAAGAATATTATCTCTATCCATCTTATTTCCAAAAATTACTTATTACGAATGTTAGCTATTACGCCAACGCTGAGTTCGTTTATTAACAAACTTTCCTAGCAACAGATAAGCGCCTGTTACTACAATTGAAATAGCTGTAATCATCACTGCCATGGCTGTGGCACCACCCATATCACCAGCATCATCTAAATTCAAAATAGCTACTGAGGCTAATTGGGTTTCTGGTGAATACAAAAAAATAACTGCTGATATAGTAGTCATCGCATTAATAAAAAAGTAACGAGAAATATCCAATAAACTAGGTAGACAAATAGGTAAAGTTACTCGCCACATTGTTTTATAGAAAGGAACCTTAAGTGAAGCAGATACTGCTTCAAATTCCCAATCAATGGCTTTTAGAGCAGTAACCATGGTCATATGACTGGTTGTATAAAAATGGATAACGGTACAAATAATCAGCAAAATCATGGTTTGGTATAAACCATTTAAGGGATTACTAGGCGCATTAAAAAAGAAGATATAGCCCAAGCCCAATACTAAACCTGGTACAGCCATAGGTAACATCACTAACAAACGAATCAATGGTCTTAAAAAATCAAAGCCTTTGGTTTTCTCAAGCATATAAGCACCCAAGAAAACCAATGTAGTACCAATAATAGTGGTTCCCAATGCCAATATTAAGCTATTGATAATTGCTCCCCCTAATTCAGAATCTATTAATGCAGACTGATAATTTAATAAACTCAAATTAAGGTTATATGGCCAAAAACTAACAAAAGATGCATACACTGCCATAAAGAACATTGCCAACATCAAGCTACAAACCACTACACAATATATCGTCATTGCTATATCAAAACTACGTTTAGGTTTTGCAACCAATGTTACCGCTCGCGCACTTAATGAAGATGTTTGTTTACGTCTAATAAAATAATCCACAACAAAGGTTAACAACGCAGGCAATAACAATAATAAAGCAACCACTGCTCCTTGCTGGAAATCCTGCTGACCAATAATTAAACGAAAAACATCGGTAGCTAATACATCAAAATCACCACCCACAATTTTAGGTACACCAAAATCTGTCATCACTAAAGTAAAAGATACTAATGAAGCAGAAATAACTCCATATTTAGCACTTGGCAAAGTAATGGTAAAAAACTTACGAAGGGTTGATGTTCCCATCGCATCCGCTGCTTCATATAAGCGACCATCAGCAAGGGATAAAGAAGTCACTAGAATCATCAACACATGGGGGAAAATAGCAAAACACTCAGCAAGTACAATACCTGATGCACCATAAATGCTTGCAAAACCTAATAATTGCCAGAATGATTTAGCAATTCACTGATTAACAAACCAATATATTAATGAAATAGCGGCTAGTAACGTAGGGGCTAATAAGGGTAACAATGTAATGCTTCGCATTACTCCTTTAAAGCGCATACAACTTCTTGTTAAGGCATAGGCAAAAGTA
>JBEBWU010000070.1:0-7970 GCA_040391985.1 Entomomonas sp.
TACCTGTTGCTCAGCACCTCCCATACCTAGCCCTGTAATTAGAAAAAAGACTTTCACTCACTGTCCTTTTTATTATTAGCAGCTATGTAACGAGAACATTGCATAGAACGAATAAAACACTTCAATTTATTCTTCCAATTTTTTTCTCTTTTTAGTTGATCTTGATAAAACAATTTAAATCCTTTGGGATTTTTTTGTAAGTTTGTGGCAAAGTTTTTTGAATAACCATCCTCTAAATACTCTGTTAAATAGATATATGTTTCTGGAAAAAAGAGTATTTGCCCTTGATCAGCTATTTTATTCCACACATAAAGCTCTGGTACAAACTTCTCATCAGCTATAGTTGGGAAAGGATTATTTTGTAAAGCTGTTTGCTTAAAAATATAAGCTAAATCACCTTGAAATATTTGTGCCGCCTTAGTTGGATTAATTCTTAAAACATCCCCAGCTACTTTATTACCAATAATCTTTTTATCTAAAAATGCTCTTCTAAAGCATAGACCTATAATTTGATCATGGTCTTGATGGTTAATAATTTCATCAATGGCTATTTTTATAGCATCATTGGTTAAAATATCATCACTATCAACAATAAATACCCAATCTCTTGAGCAATGACTTACGCCATTATTTATAGCTATATGCTTACCACTATTCTCTTGATATAGGTATTCAATATCTATTCTATTATCACGTTGAAATTTTTCTATCAAATTAATGGTATTATCTGTACTTCCATCATCGACTATTAACCAATTAAAACGCTTATTGGTTTGCTCACATAGAGAATTATATAAACGATTTAGTGTATAAGCTCTATTATAAGTTGGTGTTAATATCGTAATCATTTAAATGGCCCGCCTTAAAATAGTTTTCAAAATGAGAACACCACGATATTGGCCCAATTTAAATTTATTTTTTACTAATAGTTTTATCCTTTCCCATTTGCAAAGACTAGGAAAAGCTAAATAGGCCTCAAAAATTTCTTTCTGTTGCTCTGTTAGTTTACTATAAAAAAAGTCAAAAAATTCTTTTTGCTGATCATATGCGACTTTAGTAACCACTGTAGCATTTGTTCTAAAGAAAGTTTTTACTCTCGTTATAAACCCTATTTTCTTCACACCCGAAGTGTTTTTCTCATGTATACGATATAACATCAGCGGTAAAGTTAAATACTTAACCTTTCCAAAAGTATGTGCAATTAAACAAACAACATTATCATGCCCATAAAAAGGGGCTGTATAAGATTTTGCCATTTCTAATAAAGCACGATTAAATAAAAAAAGACATCCCTCATAACCACCATTTAAAAACAAAAACTCCTGTAATGTATTGGCATAATATTTAGGAATCACCCCCTTAGTAATTAGTCCTGTTTTATTACTATAATTATATCCTTGGCTACATATCAGTGCTGGAGATTGATCATTATTAAACTTTTCAGCTTCTGCCAAAGCCAGTAAATGAGTTAATTTATCTTCAAACCATATATCGTCTTGATCGCAAAAAGCGATATATTCAGCTGTAGCATATTTCAATAAACTAAAAAAACTTTTTCCATGTTTTAAGTTCTCACCTGCTTCTACTAATTTTATACGCTCATCCATTTGCGTAAACTTCTCAATAATAGACAAAGTATTATCTGTAGACCCATCATCTCTAATATAAAGCGTCCAATCTTTATAGCGCTGCATCAATAGCGATAGCAGCTGATTTTCAAGATATTTCTCACCATTATAGGTTGACATTAAAATATCAACTGCCATTTTTTTTCCTTACATCTTAGGTAATATCTGTATTAATCGCTTCAAAAATAACAGAGATTGCCAATACTTATTACTACCTAAGTCAACTTGAATACAAAAGAACTCTGTTAAACAACGTAATGGACTACTACAACTGACACCTTCAGTAGAGAAAAAACCTGTTGCTTGAGGTAAGTTTACAAGCTTAGCCCCACCAGCTACCGCCTTTAGAATAAATAGTTGGTCGGCTAAAATAGGGTATTTAGGTGAATAAAAACCAAATTGTTGATGCAGTGATTTTTTTATTAACAAGCCAATTGAATGACTTGCAATTAGTGCAGCAGCTCCATTCTTTGATACAGAACCACCTTTGGGATGAAGTAGTTTGCCATTACAATCAATGGCTGTTGCTACAAAGTCTACTGAATCAGTAATAGCAGAACGGAATATGGCAATGGCTTCTTTATAAAAATAATCATCAGCGCCAGCTACCACATAGTAATCCCCTTCACACTGCTTAATTGCTCGATTTAAGGCATCATAAATGCCAAAATCAGCTTGCGAAGTGAATTTAATATTAATACCTGTAACCTGCTTTAGTAACTCTAATGTGCCATCTGTCGAACCACCATCTGCCACAATCCATTCAAAGTCTTTATCGGTTTGTTGTTGTAGGCTTTCTATGAGCTTAGGCAAATACTTTACTGCATTATAAGTGGCAGTAATAACACTAATTTTAATAGTATTATTTGCTTGCTTATCAACGTCCATATTTATCCTCCAAACGAATAATATCATCCTCTCCAAGATAAGAGCCTGACTGTACTTCAATTAACTCTAATGGAATCTTACCTGGATTTTCTAAAGAATGAATTTCTCCAATCGGAATATAAGTAGATTGATCTTCTGTTAATAAGTAAGTTTCATTATTTTTTGTAATTCTAGCTGTTCCTTTAACAATAACCCAATGTTCAGCACGATGATGATGTTTTTGTAAAGATAGCCTAGCACCTGGCTTTACAGTAATACGCTTGACCTGATACCTCTCACCAATATCAATACAATCATAGAACCCCCAAGGTCTATGTACTTCACTATGTTGAACAACCTCTATACGTCCTGCTTGCTGTAACTTGGCAACAATATCTTTAACTTGCTGTATTTTATTCTTAGCTGCCACTAATACCGCATCTTTAGTTTCAACAATTACTAAATTATCTACACCTAAAGTAGTCACTAATCTATCATTGGCATAAACTAACGTATTGGTAGTTTGTTCAACTAAAACATCACCTTTTAAGGTGTTCCCTTGTGAGTCTTTATTTGTTACTTGCCAAAGTGCTGACCATGATCCTATATCTGTCCAACCAGCATCTAAAGACACTACTACTGCTTTGTCTGTTTTTTCCATAACAGCATAATCAATAGAATCTGATGGACAGCCTAAAAAAGCTTCTTTATCGATACGAATAAAATCTAAATCAATGGTTGGAGACTGTATAGCTTGTTTACAAGCCTTATAAATATCTGGACGATACTTTTCTAACTCCATTAAATAGGTTCTAGCAGTAAACATAAACATACCACTATTCCAACAATAATGACCTGCCTGTAAATACTCCTCAGCTACTATCTGAGTTGGCTTCTCTATAAACTGCTTAACCTGATAACTACCTTCTGTTATTTGGGGTCCTTGTTCGATATAACCATAACCTGTTTCAGGCGCTGTAGGTACAATACCAAAAGTAACCAAATAGTCCTGTTTAGCTAATACTAAAGCATTGTTAATAGCTTGTTGAAAAATTTTAGTATTTTGAATTAAATGATCGGCTGCTAATACTAATAAAATAGCGTTGGGATTCTGCTGATAAACTTTAAAAGCTGCCAAGGCAACTGCAGGCGCTGTATTACGCCCTATTGGTTCTAATAAAATAGCCGCTTTCTGCTCTAACTGCCTTAACTGTTCAGCAACTAAGAAACGGTGTTCTTCATTACAAATAACAATAGGTTCTTGCTTGTTAATGCCATCTAATCTATTAATGGTATTTTGCAGCAATGAATACTCACCTACTAAAGCCAAAAATTGCTTTGGCTTAGTTTGGCGTGATAAAGGCCATAACCTTGTTCCTGAACCACCAGACATAATGACAGGAACCAATGGTTGTTCCATAGCCTCTACCATAGTAAATATTCCTAAAAAATGATCAACTAGCTCATATTATAAAGCGGAACACCACTTTCGTCAGACATATTTTTACGATACTGATCTACTTTTGGGGGATAGTTCACACCTTCTACAATGGATAATCCCCGTAATATAGGAAATAATTGAATATCATCCTCTGATAATTCACCATTACATGCCTTAGAAGACTTAATTAATGGCTCTAAAGCTAATAAATCTTTATTAATCTTCGCTAACCATTGCGCTGTTTCTGCTAGTAATGTTTTAAAATCCCCAAAAGCAGCTTCTTTTTTATGAGTATAATAAGCTCGTGCTTCCTCGGTGGTAAATTCTGGCAAGGTAGCATTCACATAACGAGGAATAAGTAATTTATTAATATAACCATCCACCTGCTTAATCCAATCAGCAATTGCAGTGCTAGTTTCACCAACTAATACTGGATTACCGTCAATATTATTGACTTTATGGACAATATCCATACTTTCACCCATATAGCGACCATCTTCATCTAAAATGGGTAACATTTTTTGCCCAATCATTTTAATAGGGGTTGCTTCATCATCATTTAACAAATAATGAATCACATAAGGCCGTTTTTTTAAGCCAAAAATCATTCGTGCTTTTACACAAAATGGGCAGTGATCGTAAACATATAAAACTTCCATTATAACTCCTTACTAATCTTTGCATCATAGGTTAAACTAATCAGCTTACTTATTATCAGGTTAGCCATGCTCAATAACGAACTCAAGTCCCAAATTCAACAAGCTTACTCTAACTTCTTAGAAGCTAAAGGGTTAAAACCTCGTTATGGACAAAGACTAATGATTGCTGAAATTGCAAAAGTCTTTGGCACAATTACTACTGATGACAAAGGTCAGCGTGTTGGTGACCCCGCCATTATAGCAGTTGAAGCAGGCACAGGCACAGGTAAAACAGTAGCTTATAGTATAGCTGCAATACCTTGTGCCCAATTTGAAGAAAAACAACTGATTATTTCAACCGCTACTGTTGCCTTACAAGAGCAAATTATCTATAAAGACCTACCTGATATTGCTAAACATACCAATTTAAACTTCACTTATGCATTAGCGAAAGGTCGTGGTCGTTACCTTTGTTTAACCAAATTAGATCGTTTATTACAAGAA
The DNA here is from genome assembly GCA_040391985.1 of Entomomonas sp. Taxonomy (GTDB): domain Bacteria; phylum Pseudomonadota; class Gammaproteobacteria; order Pseudomonadales; family Pseudomonadaceae; genus Entomomonas. Next base: position 5,079 of record JBEBWU010000070.1, read on the forward strand.
GACCAATATACAAGTGATTCATTATTTGAAGAAACATTAGAAAATACCAATAAAACTGATATCAAGCTATACAAAACCATGTTAGATAAACTAGCCAGTGGTAAATGGAATGGTGATCGTGATGGTTGGAAAGAAATCATTACGGATGATGAATGGCATAATGTAACAACAGAGCACAGTCAATGTACCAATAGATTATGCACTAACTTTCAACAATGCCCTTTCTTTAAGGCACGCACTCAATTAGATGATGTTGATATTATAGTGACTAACCATGATATGGTATTAGCTGATTTAGCATTAGGTGGTGGTGTGGTATTACCAGCCCCTCAACAAAGTTTATATATTTTTGATGAAGGACATCATCTAGCAGATAAAGCTATCAATCATTTTGCTCACTTTACTCGCTTACAGTCTACCACTGATTGGCTAGATCAAACCTCAAAAACACTGACCAAACTGTTAAAACAATTTTCTCCCAGTGGCGACTTCGGCAGAATACTAGAAAAAATACCTGAGTTAATCACTCCTTTAAGAGAACAACAGCATTTTATGCTTAATGCTTGCATAGGTTTATTTTCAATACCTGAAGCTAAAGACTCTGATAACCCTGATGCTTCACGTTATCGTTTTAATCATGGGGTTGTTCCAGAGAATCTATTAACCATTGCTACAGAGCTAAAAAAAGGCTTTGCTTCACTAGTTGATTGCTTAAGTCATCTTACTGATCTATTAAAACAAGCAATGGATGGCAAAATTAATTTAAGCTTACCTTCCTATATTGCTGAAGATTGGTACCCAGCTTTTGGTGCATTATTAAGCCGTGCTGAAAATAATTGGGAGTTGTGGACAGCCTTTACTGTTACAGATAAAGAAGAAAAACCACCTCATGCTCGTTGGCTTACTTTATATACTTCAGGTAATTACTTAGACATTGAACTTAATGCTAGCCCTATTTTAGCTGCTGATACATTACGCCAATCACTTTGGAATACAGCTCATGGTGCCCTACTTACCTCTGCTACCTTAACTGCATTAGGTAAGTTTGATCGTTTAATTATGCGTGCAGGACTTCCAGATTCTACAGTGACCTGTATTGTGCCAAGCCCATTCCAATATGAGCAAGCTGGCTTATTACAAGTTCCTAACCTTAAAGCTGACCCTAGAGATGTTGCTGATCATACAGCAGCTATTATCAAGGCATTACCTGAGCTTACTCAGAATTATCAAGGTTCTCTAGTACTATTCTCTTCAAGAAAACAAATGCAAGATGTTTATGCAGGACTAACCAGTACCTATCAAGAATCTATACTGGTACAAAGTAGCTTATCCAAACAAGAATTGCTTAAACAACATAAAACTCGTATAGATAAAGGATTAACTAGTATCTTATTTGGTCTTGCCAGTTTAGCTGAAGGTGTTGATTTACCTGGTGAATATTGTGAACATGTAATTATTGCTAAAATTCCTTTTGCAGTACCAGATGATCCCATCGAAGCAGCGTTAGCCGAATGGATTGAAAAAAGAGGTGGTAATCCCTTTATGGAAATCACTGTACCAGATGCTTCTTTACGTCTTATTCAAGCCTGTGGCCGCCTAATACGTACTGAACAAGATAAAGGTACCATCACCCTACTTGATCGTCGCATTATTAATAAAAGCTATGGCAAAGCCTTACTAAATGCTTTACCACCCTTTAGAAGGGAAATTCATTAATACTAATATGTATAAAAATATATTTACACATCAGTACATACTTTAAAAAATATATTAGTTGCTATTTAACAAAAATACGCGCATAGTGGTGGAGTGTTCTCAAGTTGAATTGTTTTTTTCTGGTTGTAGTTCTGTTAGCTTTCTTGCCAATATTGTTTTCTTCCAAATCTTTTCTTCTCTGCTTGATACCTATATTTGGTTAATCTCCATATAGGATTACACGCATCTTTTTATTTTTTATTTAGGACATTTAGTTTTATGAAAACAGGTATTGTAAAGTGGTTTAACGAAGAGAAAGGCTTTGGTTTTATCACCCCAACAGATGGTAGCAAAGATTGTTTCGCCCACTACTCAGAAATCGCTAGTTCAGGATTCAAAACCCTAATGGAAGGTCAACAAGTATCTTTCACTGTTACCCAAGGTAGCAAAGGGCCACAAGCAACTAATATTCAGGTTGCTTAACCCAATCAAAGCTCTATATGATTTAGTATAGAGCTTTTATATTTCCCTCTTGTATTAACTACTAATAATCAATGCCACTTAAAAGATTAAGCTCTTATTCTTTGCTGATTTTCTAAAAACCATTGATAAGTATCGTGCAGCCCTTGCTCTAAACCAATACTAGCCTGCCAACCTAATACATCTAAACGTGATACATCTAATAATTTACGTGTTGTACCATCTGGTTTACTGGCATCAAATACCAGCTCACCTGTAAAACCTGTTGTTTTAGCTATTAATTCTGCTAACTCTCTAATTGTACAATCTTTACCTGCACCCACATTGATATGAGATAACATAGGTTGGGTATGTGACTGATAAAAAGCTTTATCTAACTCCATTACATGCACACAAGCAGCCGCCATATCATCTACATGTAGAAATTCACGGCGCGGCTTACCACTTCCCCAAATCGTTACAGTTTCTTCTTTATTTTCTACTGCTTCATGAAAACGCCGTAATAAAGCAGGAATTACATGGCTATTTTCAGTATGGAAATTATCATTAGGGCCATATAAATTAGTGGGCATTACACTACGATAATCTCGCTGATATTGTCTATTATAGCTTTCACAAAGTTTTATACCTGCTATTTTGGCAATAGCATAAGGTTCATTAGTAGCCTCTAAAACCCCTGTGAGTAATGAATCTTCTCGCATAGGCTGTTGTGCTAGT
>JBEBWU010000071.1:0-7952 GCA_040391985.1 Entomomonas sp.
GTTATTATCTCTATGATTAATATAAGTAAAGCAAGTAATTATCAAGCTGATTAAAAAATAGACTAGTGGTTTAATATATAACTACTTTTATTTATAAGTTAATGTAAAGTGTCCTCTTTTCGAGAGTATTTTATTTTAGTATGATTAAAACTCAACTAGCAAAAGGAGTTATGCGTGAGAAAAATTATATTTTTCATTATTCTTTTATATAGTGGTTTTGTTGTTGCTAATGAATGTAAAATAGTTTCACAAGAGTTAAAGTATCAACAATCAAAAGAACTTACTTTTAAAAATAGCTTATTGAATAAGTTGTTTTTTGATGTTCCACCACCCAATCAAATGCTTTATGGTTCTGATTCGCCCATATTGATCTATGATAAAAATAAATATATTGGTTATCAGTTAATTAATGAGCCTTTTGGTGATAAGGAAAAAAGAGCAGAACAATTATTTAATAAATGGGAGTTTCCTTGTAAGACCCCAGTTATAACCTTTTCTACAAAAGACTATCAAATTTTAGTTATAGATAATGAGTTTAAAGCTATTAACTCTGTTTATAAGACAGTTTTCTTTATTAATGACAACAAAGGTTATTACTACTTAATTAACTTTAAAGGCTTTTCAGACCAAGAGTTAAATAGGATTTTAGCAACAATTAAACAAGGAGAGTGATAAAGTGACACAGTTGGTTGATTTATACACAACGGAAAACATGCATAAGATATTATCTAAATGGTATGTGCCTAACGCTAATAGTTGGACGATAAATGATGAGTTAGTATTACTAGTTACTAAGATGATACTAGAAAGTAAAAACTGCACTAAGGTATTTAATTTAGTTCCTAGACCATCTGGCCCTATAGGTACTGCACGTAGTTTAACATCTGTAGCTATTAGTGAAATAAAGAGCATAATAAAAAATTTCGCTGATGATGAATATTCTATAGCTTGCCTTAAGAGTGTGGCGCTTCATCGTAAGTTTGAAATAGAAATGGCTAGAGGCGGCATTTAATCAGAAAGTGAGAAAACGAGATCATTTATCCTAATATAAATAGAATAGAGGTAAATGGTTATGAATAACAAACAACACAAAAGTATAGCGAAATGAAAGTCTGTTGTAATTGATTGTGCAATGATTGATTTATGGTGTGCTATCTAAAGACAAAACCAGAGAACAGCGCGATAACGGTAAATATGATAGAGAAGTAAGGGCCTACAAGATTATATTAATAATATTTGCTTGAAGTATTTGTAATAAAATAAATGTGGAAATGATACAGAAAGGATAGTAAAAATTAGGACATTAAAAAAGCCTTATGTATATTGCAACATAAGGCTTTTAGTATTTGGTGCGGACGGAGAGACTTGAACTCTCACACCTCTCGGTACTGGATTCTAAGTCCAGCGCGTCTACCAATTTCACCACGTCCGCATATTTGTGTGTAGTTAATGGGGTGGACGATGGGGATCGAACCCACGACAACAGGAATCACAATCCTGTGCTCTACCAACTGAGCTACGCCCACCATTACAAACTACAATAACATACTTTACTTAAAACTGCTCAGGCAATAAGTGGCGCGCCCGGCAGGATTCGAACCTGCGACCACCCGCTTAGAAGGCGGGTGCTCTATCCAACTGAGCTACGGGCGCTCTATTTAGAGCTATAGGTTCAGGAAAATGATGACCCTCAGACCCTTTGCCCCATTGCTAAGCTATGTTCGTTAAGCGGGCGCATAATAACTAGAATAATAGATTGAGTCAACGATTTTTTATAAAAATAGTAATTTTTATTTGTTTAGATGAGGAAGATGTAAAAAATTATAGGGTAATTAATTATAGTGTTGAAAATAGTTAGCAATTATCTAGTTTTTCAGTTAATGCTAACTATCTATATAGTTATGCTATTTTGATTTTTTCTTTTTCTTCTTAGACGATGGTTTATTCTGGTTTTTTGCTTGAGTTTGGTCATTAGGTTCTTTTTTTAAAGCGATTAAATGAAAATGATCGATACCATCTTTCATTAAGGACTTACGCATAGTGATAATAACCATAAAACCAATTACTATCATTACAGTTGTAGCCATCCCCCCATAGATAAAACCAATCACTGCACAGAGTACAAAATAGGGTAGAGTGAAATAAATAGCTCTTTTACTTAGTTTTTCTGATTGTTCAAAGCGGTGATTAAGAGTTTGTAGTTCCTCATCAGACATTATGAGCTCACAGTTACAGCTTTTACATGCAATAGGTTGGTTAGCACGTAATGCTGCGATATCAGTGTAGGTGGCTTGCCAAAGACTATCACAACGTCCACAGTTGAAATCAGCATTTTTATAAAGAGGTGTTGTATGCGTAGTTTGTTGGTTGTTAGCCATTATTAACAATCCTTAATTAGCATTTTATTTTAGAGAAATCACTATATGATAAACGACAATGTTGTTTTCTAATAGCCAATGTGACATTTTGAATAACTTTTAAAATATGTAGTGGTAAAAAATCGAGTATAGTCAGCTTATCAAATTATTTTCTTTATAAGGTTTTAAAAGTTTATATGAAATGGTTTAAACAGTATTTATTAGGCTTGTTATTAGTAAGTTGTACTTCTTTTGTTATGGCAAATAATGTAGATACAAACAATCAACTTTTTAAAGCAGCAGGTTGGCCTGTGCAGATTGATCATTTTAATGATGCTTTACAGGCAATGCAAAAGCAATATCAAGCAGTATTGCCTCCTTTATTATATCAATCAATAGTGGTGAGTAGTAATCAGCGTTTTGAGCCTAGTGCTATGAAGCAAAAAGGAGAGTTGCAGTTACGCAACAAGTTAGCTGATCCTGATGCTGCTTTAAAATTCTTTGAGTCTGATTTGGGTAAAAAGGTTGTTCATGCAGAAACAACAGCAACCACTAAGGAGGAGTTGAAAAAGCATCAAAATGGTGTGCCTGCTATTGAAATTAGTAATGATAGAAGAAATTTATTTAAACATTTAGCAGAAGCAATTCCTTATAATCAAGCAACCGTAGAGGTTAGTGTTGCACTTACAGGTATTGCTAGTGATACCATAGATATGTGGTTGCCTGGTATGGGGGCAGGCGATGCCTTTAAACAAATAACACCTACTAAACAACAAATTCAAAAACAAGTAGATACTCAACTTGAAAATGTTTTAGTTTATGTATATCGTGATTTGTCAGATGCAGAGTTACAGCAGTTTATAAAATTTGCTGAGTCCTCTACAGGAAAAGACTATTATCAAGTAGCACAGGACATTGTCCTTGCTTGTGTTAATAAATAGTAACTTTTAATCACTGGTAATTTTTGGCTTATAGTGTTAAATATAAAAAAATTAATGGTAGAGATTGATGATTAATAAAACTAATCAATACTATCAAATTAATTAATTTTTAATTATTGGCTGATGTCTATAGAATGTATTCCGTAAGTTACTAAAACCCTATAGAAGATTTTAAAAAAGGAGTGACACATGTCTCTTATCAATACTGAAGTAAAACCTTTTAAAGCACAGGCTTATCATAATGGTGATTTCAAAACAGTAACTGATGCTGATTTAAAAGGTAAGTGGTCTATCGTATTCTTTTACCCAGCTGACTTCACATTTGTTTGCCCAACTGAGTTAGGTGACTTAGCGGATAATTATGAAGAGTTCAAAAAACTAGGCGCTGAAATTTATTCAGTTTCTACTGATACTCATTTTACTCACAAAGCATGGCACGATGCTTCTGATACTATTCAAAAAATTCAGTATCCAATGATTGCTGACCCAACAGGTACTATTTCTCGTAACTTCCAAGTTATGATTGAAGAAGATGGTTTAGCAGAACGTGGTACTTTTGTGATCAACCCTGAAGGCGTTATCAAAATCGTTGAACTACACGATGGTGGTATTGGTCGTGATGCTAAAGAATTACTTCGTAAAGTTCAAGCTGCTAAATATGTTGCTGAGCATCCAGGTGAAGTATGTCCTGCTAAATGGACTCCAGGTGAAAAAACATTAGCACCTTCTTTAGATCTAGTTGGTAAGATCTAATAATTGAATAGGGTCTGCTCTTCGCTTCAAGGAGCAGACTACTGAAAGAGTTTAAAGGAAGCGTAAAGGCGCCTGGTTGTTTTTCGTCCGGGCGTTTTTTTGCCTATCTTATGCCAAGGAGAATCTCAAATGTTAGATGCAACTTTAAAAAGTCAATTAAAAACTTATCTCGAATGGTTAACTAAACCGATTGAGATTGTAGCCTCTTTGGATGATGGCGAAAAATCTCAAGAAATGTTAGGTCTATTAAGAGAGATTGAACATCTTTCTGATAAAGTTAGTTTAAATATTGCTGGTGATGATAAACGTAAACCTTCATTTGTAATTAAGCGTGTAGGTGAAGAAATTGGTGAAATGCGCTTTGCTGGCATTCCTATGGGACACGAATTTACTTCTTTAGTATTGGCTTTATTACAAGCAGGTGGTCATCCACCTAAAGCAACACCAGAAATGGTAGAGCAAATTAAAGGCTTAAAGACTAAGCTTCACTTTGAAACTTATATTTCTTTATCTTGCCAAAACTGTCCAGATGTTGTGCAAGCATTAAATACAATGGCTGTATTGAATCCTAACATTAGTCATACAATGATTGATGGCGCAATATTTATGGATGAAGTAAGTCAGTTACAGATCATGTCTGTTCCAACTGTACTATTAAATGATGAGACTTTTGGTCAAGGTCGTATGACTTTGCAAGAAATTCTTGCCAAAGTAGACACTGGTGCTAGTGCTAGAGAAGCGGAGAAGTTAAACACAAAGGAAGCTTTTGATGTGCTGATTGTAGGTGCAGGCCCTGCTGGTTCTGCGGCTGCTATTTATACAGCACGTAAAGGTATCCGCACAGGTCTTGTTGCTGAGCGTTTAGGTGGTCAAATACAAGATACATTATGCATTGAGAACTTTATTGCAACGATTGAAACAGAAGGCCCTAAATTAGCCGCTCAATTAGAAGAGCATGTTAAAAGTTATAATGTAGATGTAATGAATTTACAACGTGCTACAGCATTGATCCCAGCTGAACAAGCAGGTGGTTTGCATGAAGTGCGTTTTGATAGTGGTGCAAGCTTAAAAGCTAAAACAGTTATCCTTTCAACAGGTGCACGTTGGAGAGAAATGAATGTGCCTGGTGAAAAAGAATACCGTTCTAAAGGTGTAGCGTATTGTCCACACTGTGATGGCCCTTTATTCAAAGGTAAGAAAGTAGCTGTAGTGGGTGGTGGTAACTCAGGTGTTGAGGCAGCTATTGACTTAGCAGGTGTAGTTAGCCATGTAACGTTATTAGAGTTTGGTGCTGAATTACGTGCTGATGCAGTATTACAGCAAAAGTTAGCTTCTCTTCATAATGTAACTGTTATTAAAGAAGCACAAACTACAGAAGTATTGGGCGATGGTCAAAAAGTAGTTGGTTTGACTTATAAAGATCGTAAAACTGAAGAAATACACAAAATTGATTTAGCAGGTGTGTTTGTTCAGATTGGATTGATGCCTAATACTGATTGGTTAAAAGGCACAGTAGAGTTAAGCCCACAAGGTGAAATTGTGATTGATAACCGTGGTAAAACATCAGTTGATGGTGTATTTGCAGCAGGTGATGTAACAACTGTACCTTATAAACAAATTCTAATTGCTATGGGAGAGGGTGCAAAAGCAGCATTAGCTTCATTTGATTACTTAATTCGTTCAGGTAATTAATCTATTAATAAAAAGCTCTGCACTAATGTGTAGAGCTTTTTTATTGTTTAGAGATAAGTTTTACTATAGTATTTTTTTAGTTGATATAGGTAGTTATAAGCTTTAAAAGGGATGGATAGTATCCATACATCTTCACTAAGGCCAAATTGTGCAAACACTTTGGTATGCAATTCTCTTATTTTAGTCAGTGAAATTTGCTGAATAATACAACTATTATTTTTATCATGAAATCTATTATATTCGTTAATAATATACCTAGCATAATGGTAAGCCATAGCTATTTTAATACTATCTAGTTGAATAGCTGCTGTTGATTTATTAGCAATAATTAGCTTTGCCTGCCATTTAGCCACAATCTGTAAATAGTTATTAGTACAGAAACCTATAAAATTATTACCTTTAGCAATACGTTTAGCTAAAGAAGCATATTTTAATCCTTGTTTCTCTAAGATGTTATAAATCTCAATGGCGCTAGTCAGAGTGTGCTGACTCATTTGTTCTAATAGTAGATTTATAATTTGTTTATTAACAGTGGGCATAATCCATACCTCATGCTTTTATTTATGTACTGTTAATATAGTATATTCTTTAATTTCTGTAAATACAGAAATTAAAGAATATTTGTTTTATATAATCAAAAATTAATAAGTTGATATGGCTTAGTTGTTTTAGGAAATATTAATTACTATTTTATAGCATATAAAAAAGGAGGCTTAAGCCTCCTTATTAGTGATTAATTACTTAATTCTTTTATAACGTACACGGTGTGGTTGTGTAGCTGCATCACCTAAACGTTTTTTACGATCTTCTTCATATTCTGTGTAGTTACCAGCAAAGAAGGTAACTTGTGAGTCATCTTCATAAGCAAGAATATGAGTACAGATACGGTCTAAGAACCAACGATCATGGGAAATAATAACTGCAGCACCTGGGAAGTCTAATAAAGCTTCTTCAAGAGCACGTAACGTTTCTACGTCAAGGTCGTTAGAAGGTTCATCCAGTAGTAATACGTTACCACCTTGTTTTAAGGTTAAAGCGAGATGTAAACGACCACGCTCACCACCTGATAAGTCTTTTACAAATTTTTGTTGATCAGTGCCTTTGAAGTTAAAGCGACCAACATAAGCACGGGAAGGAACTTCATAACCACCAATTTGGATAATATCTAAACCATCAGACACTTGTTGCCAAACGGTTTTATCACCTTGTAGGCTATCACGGCTTTGATCTACACAGGCAAGTTTTACTGTTTCACCTAGTTCAATCGTACCTGAATCAGGTTGTTCAGTCCCCATAATCATTCTAAATAGGGTAGATTTACCTGCACCATTACCACCGATTACCCCAACAATAGCCCCTTTGGGGATGGAGAAGGAGAGGTTATCGATTAGTAATCTGTCGCCATAGCCTTTAGAAACATTATTGAACTCAATTACTTTATCACCTAAACGAGGTCCAGGTGGAATATAGATTTCATTGGTTTCGCTACGTTTTTGGAATTCTTGAGATTGCATTTCTTCAAAACGTGCTAAACGTGCTTTAGATTTAGATTGACGAGCTTTGGCACCTTGTCTAACCCATTCTAATTCAGCTTTCATTGCACGTTGGTGAGAGGCTTCTTGTTTGGCTTCTTGCTCTAAACGAGAGGCTTTAGCTTCTAACCAGCCTGAGTAGTTACCTTCATAAGGAATGCCATGACCGCGGTCAAGTTCTAAAATCCAACCTGCTACATTATCAAGGAAGTAACGATCATGGGTTACCGCTACCACAGTACCTGGGAAGTCATGTAAGAAGTGTTCTAGCCAAGCGACTGAGTCAGCATCTAAGTGGTTGGTTGGTTCATCAATTAATAGCATATCAGGGGCTGATAGTAGTAAACGGCATAACGCTACACGACGTTTTTCACCACCCGATAGTTTTTCTACTTTGGCATCCCATTCAGGTAGACGTAAAGCATCAGCAGCAATTTCAAGTTGACGTTCTAAGTTATGCCCATCAGAAGCTTGTACAATAGCTTCTAATTTTGCTTGTTCAGCGGCTAGGGCATCAAAGTCAGCATCTGGCTCAGCATAAGCGGCATAAACTTCATCTAAACGTGCCTGTGCTTGTTTAATTTCATCAACTGCTTCTTCAACCACTTCACGCACTGTTTTTTGTGGGTCTAATTGTGGTTCTTGTGGTAAATAACCAATTTTAATACCTGGCATTG
>JBEBWU010000072.1:0-7889 GCA_040391985.1 Entomomonas sp.
TTACAGTAGTGGCTACTAATAACTGCAATTCTCCTGCTTTAAATTGCTGCATTAATTCTGCTTTTTCAGTTGGCTTCATACGACCATGAATTAAACCAACTTTTAAGCCAGTTAATACTTCAGATAATTCAGCAAAGGTAGTTTCTGCTGCTTGGCAAGTTAACTCTTCTGATTCCTCAATCAGTGTACAAACCCAATAAGCTTGCTTCCCTACTAAACAAGCTTGTCTTACACGTTCTATTACTTCTGCTCTTCGGCTATCTGCAATTACCACTGTAGCAACAGGAGTGCGTCCCGGTGGTAATTCATCTAAAACTGATGTATCTAAATCCGCATACATACTCATAGCTAATGTTCGAGGAATCGGTGTTGCAGTCATAATTAATTGATGAGGAAGTAGACCACCTTCACCACCTTTATCTCTCAATGCTAAACGTTGCTCTACCCCAAACCTATGTTGTTCATCAATAATAATTAATGCTAGATTTTTAAAAGAAACTTCTGCCTGAAATAACGCATGTGTTCCAACAACCATTGGACAACCCTCTGCGATATTCTGTAAAGCAGCTTGCCTTGCTTTCCCTTTAAGCTTACCAGCTAACCATTCAACTTGAATACCTAAAGGCTCAAACCAACGTTGAAACGTTAAAAAATGCTGTTCTGCTAAAATCTCTGTAGGTGCCATTAATGCAACTTGATAACCTGCTTCCAATGCTTGCAAAGCCGCCAATGCTGCTACCACTGTTTTACCTGCACCTACATCACCCTGCACCAAACGTAACATAGGTACTGGCTGACCAAGGTCATAATTAATTTCTTGTACTACCCGTTGCTGTGCATTAGTTGGTTGAAAAGGTAATTGCTGTAAATAAGCAGGCACTAATTGCTTTGATAGTGGTAACGCAGGAGCTATTTGACTACGAATCTGTTCCCTTAAGCGCTGTAGTGATAATTGATGGGTCAGCAATTCCTCAAATACTAGGCGTTTTTGCGCCCAATGTTTTCCTTCTAATAATAATTGACTGTCTGCATCGGGTGGTGGATGATGTAAATAGCGTACAGCTTCCAATAAACTGCCCAACTGATACTTTTCAATAAGGTCAGTAGGCAAATAATCAGGCAAACTATGGCTGGTTAATAATTGTAGTGCCTGCTCCACCAATTGCCTTAATCGTTGTTGTGTTAACCCCTCTGTCATAGGATAGATAGGTGTTAAGGTTTGCTCGACAGGTATTATTTTATCAACTGCAATTATTCTATATTCTGGATGATATATTTCAAACCCAGATGCTCCCACACGAACATCACCAAAACAGCGCACACGTGCACCATTTTGGAACGAGCTTTTCTGACTTTGATTAAAGTAATAAAATCTTAAGCCAATGGTACCGCTACTATCCCGTAACTTTACTAATCAACTACGACGACGCCCCATCAGGACAGCAGATGAAATAACTGTACCTTCAACAACTGCATCTTGCCCTGTAAATAAAGAACCAATAGGAGTTATTCGCGTTCTATCTTGGTAACGATTAGGCAAGTGAAACAACAAATCTTGAATGGTTGTAATAGAAAGCTTTGCTAATTTTTCTGCTAACGCACTACCTACGCCCTTTAAATGGGTAATAGGTGTATGGTCTAAGCTAGCCATACTCTACTTTTAAATAATAGATGCAGCACTGTGTTTGATAGCATCTACTAAAACGTCAATTGCTTTTGGTCTTGGGAAACTCATCCGCCAAGCAATTGCCACCGTTCTAGTAGGAACTGGATCTGCAAAAGGTCTTACTTCAACAACACCTTCTGCATAATAAGGACTATGAATAGCTGAGTGTGGTAACACAGAAATACCTAAACCAGAAGCAACCATATGGCGTATGGTTTCTAATGAGGTAGATTCAACCTCTGTATATTCATCCTCAGTCCCTCCTTCTTTAGTGGTTGGACAGGCTTCTAAAACTTGATCTCTAAAACAATGCCCTTCCCCTAACAAGAGAAGTGTTTTACCTGACAACTCATCTGATTTAATTTCTTTACGTTTTGTCCAAGGGTGATTAGCAGGTAATAAGACATCAAAATGTTCTTCGTATAAAGGTTTAGCCACTATATCCACATCGCTAAAAGGTAACGCCACAATAATTGCGTCCAAATCACCTGAACGTAATTTCTCTTTTAAGATATGGGTAAAGTTTTCTTCAATATACAGTGGCATATTGGGCGCCACTTTATGTAATTCAGGAATAAGGTGTGGAAATAAATAAGGGCCAATGGTGTAAATAGCACCTACACGAAGAGGAGCAGCAAGCTGATCTTTACCTACTTGAGCTAATTCACGAATAACTTGTGTTTGCTCTAGTACTTTTTTAGCTTGTTCTACAATGCTTTCACCTACAGGTGTTAGGCGAACAGAGTTTTTACTCCGCTCAAAAATATAAACACCCAGCTCCTTTTCAATTTTCTTAACCCCCACAGATAACGTTGGTTGACTAACATGACAACGGTCAGCTGCTTTACCAAAATGTTTTTCTTGTGCCAAAATCACAATATAACGAAGTTCTGTGAGAGTCATACATTTAATCCTTCTAAGCTGAGGGTGACTATCCTAAAACCAAAACAGCATCCATTTCCACTAACGAATCTTTAGGTAATGCGTTAATACCAATTGCTGCACGAGCAGGATAAGGTTCAGCAAAATAACGCCCCATTACTTCGTTCACCTTAGCAAAATTAGCTAAGTCTGTTAAATAAATATTTAGTTTAACAATATCTTTTAAACCACCACCTGCTGCTTCTGCAACAGATTTTAAGTTTTCGAATACTTGTACCGTTTGCGCCTCAAAACCACCTTCAACTAACTGCATAGTGGCTGGGTTTAAGGGGATTTGTCCTGATAAATATACAGTGTCACCTGCTTTGATAGCTTGCGAATAAGTACCAATTGCTGCGGGTGCTTTTTCAGTGTTGATCACTTCTTTTCTCATGAAGTAAACTCCTAATAATCTATTAGTGTCCTGTTCTTGCGATTTTTATAATACCATTAATAAGTCGTAACTTCTTAATCACTTTAGATAAATGAATTCGATTATGTACAGTAACCACCATATTTACTATGCAAGTTCTACCATCTCGTTCATCTACTGCAATCTTTTCAATATTAGCATCAGCTAAATTGACCGCCTCAGCTAATGACGCAATTAAACCACGCTGTTGCTCCAACTCTACGTTTAATTGGACTTCAAACTCACCTTTTATGTCTTTAGCCCACTGCAAAGGAACACATTTATCAGTATTGGAAATATCAGCTACTCGCTTACAATTTTCAATATGAACAACAATACCTTTACCTGTAGATAGGTGACCAATAATAGGGTCGCGAGGGATAGGATAACAGCATTTGGCATAAGTAATCACTAAACCTTCTGTACCATGTATTTCTAAAGGTTTCTTACCAATAGATGATCTGTCTAATCCTTTAACTAACTGTTGTGCCACAATATAGGCGACACGATTACCTAAACCAATTTCTTCAAATAATGCTTCAGGCGTAGCTAATTTATACTCTTTTAATACTGCCTCTAATTGCTCAGGAGGTATTTTATCGAGGTAAGAATCAACGCTCGCTAACTCTTTATTCAGTAAGTTCTCACCTAATGTAACTGACTCTAATTGTTTTTGTTGTTTTAAGGCATGTCGAATATTTGTTCTAGCTCTACCTGTTGCTACGAAGTTTAACAAACAACCTCTACCGTAGATCCACTTTCTAATACTTGTGATAAAGGCGCTAAGTGACGATCTATACGACAAGCAATACAAGTATTACCTACATCAGTATGAACAGCATACGCAAAGTCAACCGCAGTAGAACCTTTCACCAGTTCCATAATACGGCCTTTAGGCGTAAACACATACACTTCATCAGGGAACAAGTCTGTTTTAACGTTTTCTACAAACTCTAAAGAACTACCTGCACGTTGTTGTAATTCTAATAAATTTTTCACCCAACGCTTAACACGTGACTGATTTACTTCATCACTACCAGATTTATATAGCCAGTGGGCAGCAATACCATAACTGGCCATTTCATCCATTTCTTTAGTACGGATTTGAATTTCAATAGGAATACCATTCATACCAAATAAAGAGGTATGCAATGATTGATAGCCATTGGCTTTGGGAATAGCAATATAGTCTTTAAAACGACCAGGAACTGGTTTAAATAAGTTATGCACCGCACCTAATACGCGATAACACATATCAACTGAATCAACAACAATGCGAAAAGCATAAATATCCATAATTTCATTAAAGGATTTTTTCTTGTCCTTCATTTTCTTATAGATACTATAAAAATGCTTTTCTCGACCACTGACTTGGCCTTGTAAATTTTCTCTTTGCAAGCAGGCTTCAATAGCAGATTGAAATTTAGCAACCACTTCTCGGCGATGACCACTGACCTTTTGCACCGCCTTGTCAATTAAAGCTGACCGCATTGGGTACATAGCTTTAAAACTAAGATCTTCTAAGGAAACGCGCACATCACGCATGCCTAGACGATTAGCAATCGGGGCATAGATTTCTAAGGTTTCTTTTGCGATACGACGGCGTTTAGGAGGTGACATCACCTCCAAAGTACGCATATTATGTAGACGGTCGGCTAACTTAACAATAATAACTCGAATATCTCGAGCCATGGCCATGGCCATTTTTTGGAAGTTTTCAGCTTGAGCTTGTTCTTTGCTATCAAAGGAGATTTGGGTTAATTTACTAACCCCATCGACTAGATCAGCAACTGCATCACCAAATTGTTCGGCTAATGCTTCTTTAGGAATACCTGTATCTTCAATAACATCATGTAACATCGCGGCCATAAGGCTTTGATGGTCCATATGCATTTCAGCGAGAATTCTGGCTACTGCCAGTGGATGTGTTACATACTTTTCGCCACTACGACGACGTTGCCCATCATGGGCTTGCGAGGCATAATAGTAAGCACGCCGAACACAGTTCACCTGTTCTGGTGTTAAGTATTCAGTGAGGCGTTGGGCAAGGTCATCTATGGTTGGCACAAACCACCCCCTCGCTGATAAGGCATGCAGCTACTAGGCGAGGCATAAAACAAATAATCTAGCCTCTAAAGTTATCCATTTGTCCTTCGTCAAATGCTGTAAATAAAGGCTCTTCACGAACCATAGCCTCTTGTGCCACAAATTCTTTATCTATTAAGCCTTCAGCAATTTCACGTAAGGCAACAACAGTTGGCTTGTCATTATCCCAAGCAACTAAAGGTTCACGTCCACCGCTTGCTAATTGTCTAGCGCGCTTACCAGCTAACATCACTAACTCAAAGCGATTTTCCACATTATCTAAACAATCTTCTACTGTTATACGAGCCATAATATTCCTCTAAAAATCATCAACTAACTATCAGCTATTGCGTCTTCAATCCGAATCTTTCAGTTTAAGAGTATCTCTTGATTATGACAAGAGATCTTTTAATAAAGATTCTAATTTTTCAGCCTGCCTTAAACATTTTAAACGGTGTGTAATGACAATAGACTCTAAATGCTGCAATGCTGTTTCAAAATCATCATTCACAATTAAATAATCAAATTCTGGATAGTGACTAATCTCATTAATAGCTTGCGACATACGATGCTCAATAACTGCACCTGAGTCTTGCCCACGTTGCACTAACCGTTTACGTAAAGTACCTCGTGAAGGAGGTAAAATAAAAATACATTTTGCTTCAGGCATTAATCGACGAACTTGTTGCGCACCTTGCCAATCAATCTCAAGGAGAAGGTCTTGTCCCTTATTCAAGCACTCATCTACCCAATAAGAAGCTGTACCATAGTAGTTTTCAAATACTACGGCGTGCTCTAAAAAAGCACTTTCTTCAAGCATTTCGACAAATTTTTCTTTTGTTACAAAGAAATAATTTACCCCATCTTGTTCATCTGCACGTGGAGCTCTTGTAGTATGAGAAACCGCTACTTTTAGCTCTGGTTGACGTTCTAATAAAGCTTTAACTAAACTGGTTTTTCCTGCCCCAGAAGGTGCGGAAATAACATAAAGAGTTCCACGTTCCATTTTACCCATCCTATCTAACTAACAGATATAGTTATATTATAGCGATTTATCTTGGATTAATCTTGTTCTTTAGGGTTTTTAGGTGCTTTTTTTGCTGCCTCCAAAAAGTCAGTTGCAGTTATTTTCTGCATTGTTTCAATAATCCAGTTTTCTGCCTGTTTATTCGCTTGTATTATTTGCTCTGCATCTGTGCTTATAGGTTGTATTGGCTGACCAATTACAACTTCTATTGTACCTGGATATTTAACCCAGCCGTATTTTGGCCAAAACTCGCCTGCATTATGCGCTACAGGTACTGCTGCCACCCCCGCTGTAGCTGCCAAAGTAATCCCACCACGAGTAAAACGACCATTCTGTCCTGGTTGAGTCCGAGTTCCTTCTGGAAAAATAAGAATGTAATGACCTGCTTTTAATAAGTTACTTCCTTTTTCCAGTAACTGCTTAAACGCTTCTTTTGGTGTTCCTCTATTGATAGCAACTTGTCTACTTAAAGCAAGCATCCAACCAAAAAAGGGAATAAATTGCAGCTCTCGCTTTAATACATTACTTAATGGATAAATTTGAGCTGTAAAGAATATAGTTTCCCAAGTACTTTGATGCTTGGAAACAATAACACAAGGTGTATTAGGTAAATTCTCAAGCCCAGTAATTTTATATTTAATACCCGCAATAACACTTGCTGAATTAATCACAAAACGACACCAAGGTTGAATAAACCCTTTCATTAACCAACGATAGGGAATAAATAAGAATACCGTTAAACAAACGATACCCCAAATTAATACACTCGCAGCTAGAGCCAAATAGAAAGCTATGGTACGTAGAATTTGTAGGAATGATATTTTTTTCTTCATTATTTAGAACCCATCAATCACCTATTAAGTGAATCGTAAATTACTGTAATAAATAATCAGCAACTGCCACTAAATCGTCAAACACTAAAACTTGTTCATCAATTCCTTTTTCTAATGTACATAATCCTTTACCTGTTTTTACTAATACCTGCTGGCAACCTACTGCATGTGCAGCTTTTAAATCACTTGCGGAATCACCAACAAACCATACCCCTTGTAAAGGTACTTGATAATAGTTGGAAATTTGCTGTAGCAGACCAGGCTCTGGTTTACGACAATCACAACCATCATTAGGCCCATGAGGACAATACGCAATCATCCCCACTTCTCCACCAGCCTCCACCACTAAAGTACGCAGTTTATTATGCATTGCATCAAGGGTTGCTAAATCATAATAACCACGAGCAATACCTGACTGGTTAGTAGCAACAGCTATAGTCCAACCAGCTTTACTTAATCTGGCAATCGCCTTAATAGCACCTTCAATAGGAATCCATTCTGCTACTGTTTTAATATAATCATCGGAGTCATAATTTATGACTCCGTCTCTATCTAAAATAATTAGTTTCATTAATCTAACAATGATATATCAGCAATGCCTAAGAATAACTGACGGATACGTGCTAGTAGAGCATAACGATTAGCTCGCACTTGGCTATCCTCAACATTCACAAACACATGCTCAAAGAAATCATCTAATAACGTTTGTAATGAAGCTAAATGATCTAATGCCTTGTTATAATCACGTGCTGCACTTAACTTAGGTACACTCTCCTCTAAGCGCTTAATAGCTGCAGCCAACGCATTTTCTTGCTTTTCCAACAACAATACAGGATTAATTTCTGTCGCAATCTCTTGCTGAGTCGTTTTTTCTAAAATACAATAAAAGAGTTTTTTTGCAAAAGAAAAAGCATTGGGAAATCTTTTTTGACAAAGTGACCACAT
>JBEBWU010000073.1:0-7828 GCA_040391985.1 Entomomonas sp.
TGCTAGTTAATAAAAACTATCAACAGTTTTTTACAGAAGCTCAATCGTTAAAAAGTGATAATGATGCATTATTTTTATTGGGAAAGGCCTATCATTTAGGATTGGGTGTCCCTGTGGATATTAATAAAGCAAAACAATTATATTTATCCGCATCAGAATTAGGTAATGCCAGAGCCGATCATAATTTAGGATTAATACTGTTTAGTGAAGGAAACCATGAGGAAGGTCTTAAGTATTTGAAAAAAGCACTGGAAAGGGGACTGGAAGAACCTACAATTTTTAATTTAGCAAGATTATATAGAGAAATAATAACTGGATCTTATAGTTCAGGTAGTATTTCTAGATATAGGATTAAAGAAGCACAATACGTTTTTTCTGAGTACTTAGTTTATCAGCGTTTACTTTATCAACAACAGCCAACACTTTATAATTTAGAAGAGCTAGCAAAGGCTTATCTACATGTTTTTTTATATGTAGAAAGAACAGAAGAGTCATTAGCGAATGCCAAAAAATGGTTAGATAAAGCCATTACTGAGGGAAGTGTTAATGCAATATTTAATAAAGGGGTTATGTATCAAGCCCAAAATAATAAAGAAAAAGCTATTGAATGGTTTAAAAAAGCGGCAGAGAAAAAACAACCATTAGCAGGACAACTTCTAGGTAGTATGACAGAAGGTACTGAGAGTTTATTATGGTATGGAAATGCTATGGGATTGGGCAATCTGGATGCGGCTGAGAAAGTTAGTTCAATGTTATCATACCCTGATGAAGTAGCAAGGCGACTAACTAAGGAAGAGCTGAATATACTTATGCAAGAAACAAAAAGTTTTTTGGATATTCAGACTGAGATTTATCAACAAAAATTGATAGCACAAAAGCAACAGAATAATACTACTGAGAAATTTATTTCTAATAATGGTGAGGATCTATATAAGAAAATAATAAGACGGTTAAATGTTTATATGGATATTGTATTAATGTTCGAAAATGCTAAGAAAAGTCCATTAAAACTAACAAATGAAAAAGTTTATTTTAATATTCGTCTTACAGATATACCTGGTGAGTATGGTTTTCCATTAATCGATACACCTTGGAAAATATCAGCCATATCAAGTCATACAGAAAACTCTAGTGATATATTTTTGAGAAAGTATCTTATTGAGGGAAAAACAGGTGATGATGGTAAAGTAGTATTTGATAAAGATTATAGTGATGTACTTAGAGCATCCTTAGTAAAGGGAGATATATTGATTTTTACCTATCCTGGCCAGTATTTATATTTGAAACCTGTAGTGAGAAAAGATGGGGTCTATTTGGTGCCAAATGAGAAAGTAAATAAAAGAATTAATTAAAAAGCTAAACGTAAAAAGTATAATAGTGGTTACTACCACAAAACTATTTGAACTCAGAGCAATCTATAGCAAAAGGAATGCGCCTACTAAAATCTCTACACATTAGGCCTACAAGCCACAACCACCACTATAGGTGTTAGTTTTGGGTTAAAAACAAAGCCAAAATCACCTAAAAACCAATAAACTTGTCAGTTTTATGGTTATAACAATTTTCTTATCAATTATTGGGATAGTAGTATTAGTTACCTTTTTTATCATAAAATGGATTGTTAAAAAAATCAGAGGCAGAAACCAAAAACAAAGCAATGCGCCGCATTAATTATATGGTAAAATACTACAGTTATATAACAGCTTAACTAATTTCACTAATAGGACAGAGAATAACCAGTGCAGTACTTTGTGATCGCTACCATGGTTTAATGAATATATATCTACGTGGTAACCTGATTTAATGACTCAATATGTAGACTATTGCAATGCCAAATCCTTTGCTACCCGAAAATAGCGACTTAACTATCTCTATTCAGTATGTGAATCAATTAAATAATTGAGTCATTGCTATAGGGCAATCTGTTAACCCAGCTATATTATTAAGTAGGTTAGCACTTTCTTTACCATAAGTTGTTATAGGAAATGAATTGGCATAATTACTAATTAACCAGATTGTTCGGGTTATCCCATTGGTAAAAGAAAAAGAAGGGAGTGAGTCACATATACCACAATTTATTTCAGCCAAGGGTATAGGGTTATCTAGACTATGTAGAAACTTTTTTGCAATGATAGGATATTTATCATCTTGTGACATATTTTGACGTAGCCATTGGCTATAAAACATTTCATTAGGATTAGATGTTAATGCATTTTGTAATAAGGCTAAGTATAAAATTTCAGTATCTATATAGATAACATATTCATTTTGAGAAATATTAAAACCACTATCCCGTTTCATATAATAGTATTCTTGATTAGCTAATTGAATACGCCAGATTACCTCGTTACTCGTTTGCTTAAATAGTTCTGGATGTTTAGGTTCAGGGCGGTTTTTAAAATTTAGTTTTAATATGTTGATCTCTTGTTGTATCAGTTTTTGATAGGCTGATAGTGACTTAGTATTGCTAGTAGCAATATTATATTTTTTACTATTTGTTTGATTAAATAGCCTTGCTAGTAGTATTTTGTATAAGTTCTTCATTTTTTTGTATACTCAGTATGATGTTACTGTTGTAAGTAAATAAACCTATTAATGTTTTTATTAAATAGCTGATAGTTTGTAGAGAATTATATCCTTTTTAGGGCGTATCGCTCTTTGACTTTACGTGTTTCGGCTCCTTTGTTACGACTCCGCTGCCATTCTATCCAATATACTAAATTATCAAGTTGCATAATTTTCATTTGCTCAATAAATTTATTGCGCCAATTACTTACTGTAGGTTTTGCTATAGTATTAGGTAAGATAGCCATAATTCAATATGGGTTAGTCTGTTTGATGGTGTATCAGTTAATAGGCTAAAGGTAGTTCGACATTTACTGCACTCAAAGCAAGGTCTACTTCTATCTTTGAGGAGCGTTTTATTCTTTGTTTTTGTTAGAATAGGTTGTTTAATTAGTTTACCACAGCTAGGACAGTTAGCTGATTTTTGCTCAATAAAAGTTTTTAGCTATTTTAGAAAAACTTTTCGTTCTTTTGCTATTTCATCAGTAAAACGTTTGTCTTTGTAATCGTGGTCTGGTTTCCACCAGCTATAAAGCTCGGGAAACATATCTAGCATCATTTGATAGAGTTTCTTATCTCTTTCACAACAACTATGTTCAGAGATATTGATTAATTTACTAATTTTTTGTAAAGATAATCCTGATAAGCGATAAACAACAAAATCTGACCATAGCTCTATCCGAGTCATTCGTGTGAAATAAGTACCTGTTAAGTTATTAAAATTCTTTTTACAATTATAGCATTTAAAATAGGGCTACCCTATGGTATTGGTACCTATGGTCCGTCTAAAGCTTTGGGAGTCACAGTGAGGGCATTTCGTTGGAAAATAGCGTACATAATCAACCAAGGCATCATTATCAGCTAAAAGGTGTTTTGGAATGATTTTGTAGTAATCAGGTTGTTTTTTCTTGGCCATAACTATTTAGATACTTTGATTGATTTATAGTTGATCTTTAACTGCTTTAGTAGTTTTAGTGGATCGCAGTCTAATAGCTGAGCAATATGCATAAACTCAATCACATCTAATCGTTTTTCACCATTCTCTACTTTTGCTACAAAAGATTGTGGTTTATCTAAAGCTTCTGCCAACTCTGTTTGAGTAATGCCTTTTGTTATTCTTGCTTTGCGTAAACTGTGAATAATCTGCTGATATTCTTCGGTATAAATAGAACCCATATAGTTATCTCAAAAAAATCCTAAAATCGAATATCAACTATTTTCTTAATTATCCCAAAATGGGATAATTAAATAATTTGTTATTTCATATTAATAAATAGGATAGAAATATGAGAGGAGAGGATTGGACAGCCGATGAGATTATTCGGGCACTAAGTAAAAAGGGTATTAAACTTCATACCTTATTAAAACAATATCATTTGGATCAGGGGTTGCATTTTAAATATCAACAATTAGAAGTGGCAATAGCTTTTGTTTTGAATGTTCCTTTAGTAGAACTTTGGCCTTCAAGGTATTTAGCTGATTAGAAATCTACCTCTTAATTTTCTTTTAATCATATTAATTGAACATGGTTTATTTATTCTGCTCAGGCCCAATAATAGATAAATAAGGATTATTAAAAGCAATCTCGGTTAATATTAGCTCTGGCTTTTCAAATAAATAGCCATGTACTTGTCTTGTTTTATGGGGGCCTTTTACTATGCATGTCCAGATGTTAAGGCCATTAGGCTGTTTTTTATGTAGTTTAAGGTGTTCAAATTCTTTTTGAGCCCAACGCCATTCAGGAATATCCTGTTCTCTGGCTAACTGCTGTACTTGTGGGAACTCTTGTGCATAACGCACAAAGATACCAGGTGAAACCATATATATTGTATTAGCTACAGTATGTACTAAAGCTTTAGCATCATTAATAATTAATTTTTTAGTTAAAAGACTGTCTTTAAACCATTGTAAAAAATGTTCGCCTGATGGTAGGTTATCTGTGGCTAGAGAGGGTTGGAGAATAGATATTGCCTGTGGTGTAAGCTCAATGATGTCATTGGCTTGATTAGTTATTTTGGGCTCTAGCATATGATCAATGGCCTCTTGGGGGGTATCTATTTCTGTAGCAGTGAGTGCATTATCTGTCATACCTAATAGATTTAACACAGTATCCAAACTAGTGACATTATCTACCTGATTCAGCGATTCGGTAGGTGATAAGGTAAGTGAGGATGTGTTGGTAGTAGTCGTAGGTGGTTGATGATCTGTTATTGTTTCATCGGCCTTATTATCTGCCAGTTCTTCAATCACTGTTCCTGTAAATGAATCAGGTCTTTCCTCTTTTTTGCCTGTATCCCAAATAATAGAAGGTGCTAGTTTTAAAAAGGTAAACTGTGTTTGCCAACCTGATTCACTTTGTACGGTAGCGCTCCAAATAGCTTTATTTTCAGGTGTGGGCATAATAATACTATGCTCCTGCAGTACATTAAAAATATCTGAGTTTTTACTGGGTATACCAGAGATTCCCTGTGATAATAAGTAAGCTCTTAGCTTATCAGCCACCGTTTTACTGACTAACCATAGTGCATTTTCTGTTAACCACCCATCAGAAGGTCCTGTATTATTTAACTGTAATTGTTCTTTTACTAAATAACGTAAACCATCCAATAACTTACGATGGAGTGCATGTTTAGGTGCTGCTATGACTTTTTCAGGATTGCCTCCTAATTCTTGAGCAACTGAGGCTTGATCAGCTTTAGTGATAATTTCACCCAATACCCCAGCATACTCTAATTGACCTGCTAATACATAAAGTAATGATGACCATAAGTTTGGTGTTTTACTGAGCCAATCCATAATAGAAGGATCTAGTATTTGATGAGCTAGCAATCCAGAGCAAACACTATGTAAACGATATTCGCGATTCTTATTGTATTTAAACCGATAAGGCTTAGTGATGGCACCATGCCACGGATGCCAAATCTCACCCTCTTCATCTTCAACCTGCAGGTCAACGGCTATTTTACCTAGATCATGGAGTAGAGCGGCATAGGCGATACAAGCTGTCCATGCCTCAGCTTGAGAGGCTTGTTCTTCGGGAGTGGCTCCAATTGGCAATAAATAAGATTGACGTAATTTAAGGGCATAAGCAATAATTTCCAGTCCATGATCTAACATCCCCCCTAAATAAGCGTGATGATGTGCTTCTGAGGCAGGAAATTGTTGTACCAGTTCAGCATAACGTTCAATCGGTTTTAAATATAATAAATTAAATTGAGGCTGTGAAAGGGATGTACGTTGCCAAATATGGGTTAATAGCTTTTGACGACGAGGTGTATCCAGTAACTCAGTTGCTAATAGTGGCTTAGTAAAACCTATTGTAATAGGTGATTCTGTTTCTTCAATAGAACAATCACTAGCCTTAATATTTTTCTTACCAAACCATCGCATCACTTATTACCTGTAACTTAATGAACCTTTGTCTTTTAGCCTTTTCCTTTTGTATGTATTTAAAACCTTTTTAAGGTAGGGAGCCATTGCGAAAGCAATGGCCTGTTACCCTTATTTACCCTCTTACCCTTATAAAAGCCTTTTTAGCCTTTTTGACCATTTAATCTTTGTTATAAGGCCACTAATCAAGTTATACATTCTTTGACGTATGTTAGTTGCAAACAAATTTAGTTTTTGCTATTGTCGGCTTGTTAATAAAAAATTTTATACCTAGGTTAATCTTATGAAAAACCAAACCAATTTACCGCTAGTACTATTAGGCAAATACCTAGGGCGGCCTTTGGCTTGGATTTTACGTAAACAAAATAGTTTTTTAATCAATAAAGGGTTTTCTCCTAAATTAGCTAAATGGTTAGCTATTACTACTAACCTATTAGTCTTTATTGTGATTCTAATAATGCTTTTTCCGATGTGGATTGTATTGTCTACTATCATTATCATTGGTTTACTTGCTGCTGGTATTGATTTGCCAGAGCCACCACCACCTGCTGAATGGCGAATGGGACCATCTGGTTGGGGGCTTTATCGTGGAGATGAATGTATTATTTGGTCAGATGATCCAAATGACCAAAATGAATAGATTAAATTATTCATTTGTTAATAAACATTTATTATTTAGCTTTGCCCATTGTTGCTACCATCTTGCCAACTTTGATTAATGTATTAGCACCTTGATTACCTGCTGATTTAGCATCATTAGTGCCAGAGGTTAGCATTTGTGTTAGCCCACCTGCACGAATACCAACCCAGCTCAATGCCATTACCCAAAACATAGGCAATACAGTAAACATAGCAGCCATTACAAAATTCAGTAATAAATCGCCCATGGCATTATCTATCCCTAAAAAGGGATTCCAGTTACTATGAGGTGAATCCCAGCTATAGAGTGCATTTAGGATTGTACTGTCAATCCATCGTGCTAACTGAAACCAAAAGTCCACAAAAAATAAAGCAAACTGTACAAAGCTAATAGTGACTACGGTTTTTAAATCATAGGCCCCTGCTAGTAATACTAATGGAATACAAATCACTAAGGCCATCTTTAAAAAAGACAGTACCAAAGGTAATGCTTGGCGTAATACATCCATAGAGGGGAAGTAGGAAATAGAATTAGCTACTAATCCTACATCACCCACTGCACCACTGATTTTATTTGTTGCACTACCTCCAACACGGCCACCATAATCGGTATAAACAGAGCCTTTATTCATAGTTTGTTGACGGGGAGAAGCAATCGCTCTAACAATTTCATCATTCACTTCATCTTGGCTTAAAAAACCAAGCCAACGCCCAAAACGAGACAGTAAATCAGGCTCTACTTGTGCAATGAGGCGTGCTTTTAATCCTTTCCCATTATCAGTCCACCATTGTTGGCAAGTGGGATAACCACCACCGTTATTGGTTAAAGCGAGTCCTGCATCTCTAGTGCTGTCATAAGGCCAAGCGATACGGGGTGTATGAGAGCGATAACTGTCATAATAACCGATGGTATCTATAAAATGATGGGAGCCAATCCAAGTAACATCATTCATTAATTTTTTATCAAGCTCAGGTCGATTCATAAATAACTTAGCACGAGCAGGGCCATAACAATCATGGGTAAAATCAGCAATTTCTTGTGCTAAAATAGGATCATTAATCCGTGCATTATCAATATCGATGCGCATTTGTCGCAAATCGATCCCGCAAGGGATTGAGGCTATAGCAGTACTCGTTACTCCTCTGGATACTGCATGCATAAAGAACCACCATAGAGGTACTTTAGCCGTTTGATTATTTAATGAGGTAAAAGAATTATTCCAATTAGTTTGTT
>JBEBWU010000074.1:0-7808 GCA_040391985.1 Entomomonas sp.
TAAGCTGTCTTCTAAAAAAATCACTACGAGGAGGATAGTCAAAGCCTAATGTTGTTAAAGCATCCATTACAGGCCAACTACCCATATTACGACCATAAAAAGTTTCTACACCAATAATCGCCACAACTATTTGTGGAGGGACACCATAGGTCTTTTCAGCCCTTTCTAAAGCTTCTTGGTTATTCTTCCAGAAAGTTACGCCTTCATTAACACGTTGTTCTGTCATGAAAATAGGGCGGTACTCTTTCCATAATTTTGCTTTTTCAGCTGGTTTGGCAATTAAATCTAAAATGGCTTGTTGTTTTTTTACTTTACTAAATAATGCGGTTAGTTGTTCTTCAGCAAAGCCATTATTTTCTACTAAGTCAGTAGTAAATGTTTGAACCTCTGTAGATTCATTGTAATTATCAGCATAAGTTATAGGTGTTATTGCTAATAACAATGCTAACAATGTATAAATTTTAGTACGTTTATTTGTCATATACAGTTTCATCTTATAGAAGTTGTCCATTGGCGGTGAGTTTGTATTGCCATTAGAATGCCAAATGAGGAAAGCAAGGTAACTACTGACGTTCCACCATAGCTCATAAGAGGTAAAGGAACGCCCACCACAGGTAATAAACCGCTAACCATACCAATATTTACAAAAACGTAAACAAAGAATGTCATGCTTAAACCACCTGCTAATAGTTTGCCAAATAGTGTTTGGGCATTAATAGCAATCATCAAACAGCGTGCAATAATTAATAGATAGATTGTTAATAGTAAGATAACACCAAATAAACCAAACTCTTCACCAATTAAGGCAAAAACAAAGTCAGTATGGCTTTCTGGTAAAAAGTCTAAATGAGATTGTGTTCCTTCCAACCAGCCTTTACCCCAGAATCCTCCTGAACCAATAGCTGCTTTGGATTGAATAATATTCCAACCTCGACCTAATGGGTCTGATTCTGGATTAATAAATGTCAGAACACGATGTTTTTGATAATCGTGCATAATAAAATGCCACATACCATAAGCGATAGGGATAATGGCAACAATAGCACTAATAATCCAACTCCAACGAAGCCCTGCTATAAATATAACGAAAGCGCCTGCTGCTAAGATAAGTAATGATGTCCCTAAATCAGGCTGTCTAAGTACTAATAAAAAAGGAACGCCTGTTAGGACTAAACTAACCACAACATGTTTGAAACTAGCGGGTAAACTATGCCGTGAGATATACCAAGCGATAGTAGCAGGTACAACAATCTTCATAAATTCAGAGGGTTGAAAACGAATTAAACCAGGTATTTTCAGCCAACGTTGTGCCCCCATGGCGTTATGGCCATTGATATCTACAATAACTAGTAATATAACACCAATAATATAGGGAATAAGCACCCAGCGTGCCATAAATCGTGGGTCAAACTGGGCAATGAATAACATAATAACAGTGCCCATAACAAAGAAAGTAGCTTGTCTATTAACAAGCTCCATATTTTTACCACTAGCAGAGTAAAGGATAAATAAATTAGCTGCTGCTAAGACCATTAATAGCACTAACAAGTAACCATCAATATGCAGTCTTTCTAGGAAGGTAGCTCTTCGTTTATGGGGTGCTTGATTATTTAAAATAATCCGTTTTTTACTAGTTAACATTTTTTGTGTCCTTTAATGTTTCACTAGCTGCTGGCAATTCTTCGGGAGGAGGCTTTCTAGCCATTAACTCGGCATCTGTTTTCAATTGACCATCTTCATTTAATAACCAAGCATCCATGACTTGTTTAACAATGGGAGCTGCTAAACCACTACCAGATTCACCATTTTCTATAATAATAGCAACCACAATACGTGGTTTTTCAGCAGGGGCAAAGGCCACAAATAGGGCATGGTCACGATGTCTTTCATTTAAGCTCTTACTGTCATAACGTTCATTCTGACGAATGGCGACTACTTGGGCTGTACCACTTTTACCTGCTATACGATAGGTAGCTGTACTACCCATTTTTCTGGCTGTTCCCCGTGCACCGTGGACAACCTGTTGCATATCCTGATTAACGATATTCCAATTATCCTGATTTTTTAATTTAATATCTGGAGGCGTTGGTCGGTCTGTAGTGTTAATAGAACCATTTGCAATGAGCTGATCTATAGTTAGGTTATCAGCAAACTTTAATAAGTGAGGACGAATCCAGTGACCATGATTTGCTATTAATGACGTGGCTTGTGCTATTTGTAAGATAGTTGTTTGCATATCACCTTGGCCAATGCCTGTAATTAATGTATGGCCAGGGTACCAACGTTGTTTATGAACTTGTTCTTTCCACTCTCTGGAGGGCATGATACCAGGTGACTCTTCTAAATACATATCGAGTGAAACACGTTGTCCTAAACCAAATGAAGTTAAATACTTATGCAGATTATTAATACCTATTTTATAAGCTAAATCATAAAAATAAGTATCATTGGAACGCATGATAGCAGTTTCCATATTTATCCAGCCATCACCGCCTCGGTTCCAATTACGGTATTTATGGGTAGAGTTAGGTAGTTGATAGAAACCTGGATCAAAGACTTTTTCTTCAGGTGTGGTAGCTCCCACTTCAAGTCCAGTTAAGGCTACTAAAGGTTTTACTGTAGAGCCTGGTGGATAAGTACCATAAATAGCACGATTTAAAAAAGGTTTGTCTGGATTATTGGCTAAGGCATTGTAATCTTTTTGGCTAATACCTGTTACAAAAGGGTTGGGGTCATAACTAGGCGAACTAACTAAAGCTAGGATTTCACCATTACGCGGGTCTAAAGCAACAATAGCAGCACGTTTATCCTCTAAGACCTGCATTGCCATCTTCTGTAAATAATAATCTAGGGTGAGTGTTAAATTTTGTCCTGCCGTGGGTTGTGTTTGACTCAAGACACGCATGACTTTACCACGTGCATTGGTTTCTACTTCTTCATAGCCAACTTGACCATGTAGCATGCTTTCATAGAAACGTTCTGCACCTGTTTTTCCAATGTGGTGTGTACCACTGTATTCAACAGGGTCGACACGCTTTAAATCTTGATCGCTGATACGTCCTACATAGCCTACAGAATGGGCAAATAATTTTCCATAGGGGTAATTACGGATGAATTGTACTTCAACCTCAACACCTGGTAAGCGAGGCTGATTGACGGCAATAATAGCCCTTTGTTCTTCAGTAAGCTCATATAAGAGTGGGATAGATTCAAAAGGCCGAGAACGTTGTTTGACTTTATTGACTAAACTTTCTTTATCTTCATCTGTTAAGTGAAGAACCTCAACCAGTGTATCAATAATTGTTGTCCAATCTTTGGCACGTTCACGGGTAAAGGTTAAGTTAAAACTGGGTTCATTACTCGCAATAACGATACCATTACGATCATAAATAATACCTCGTATAGGAGGGATTGCTTGGGTATGAACACGATTTTTTTCAGAAAGGGTAGAGTGATATTTGTATTGAATAACTTGTAAATAATACATTCTAGCAAAGAGAATGATCATTAAGGTAACAATAAAAATAGAACCGACAATTGCCCTATGCTTTATAATACGAGCATTTTTTATATGATCTTTTATAGGAAGTGGTTCTACCATAATGAACTATTTAAACCTTTAGGTTTATTTATGATAGGGATGGCCAGCGAGAATGGACCAAGCCCTATATAACTGTTCTATAATCACAACCCTAACAAGTGGATGAGGTAAAGTTAATGCAGAAAGTGACCATTTTTCGTCACTACGCTTACAAACTTCTGGAGCTAACCCTTCAGGCCCACCAATCATCAAGTTAATATCTTGTCCTGCTAATTGCCACTGTGCTAAACGTTCAGCTAATTGCTCAGTACCCCAAGGTTTACCTGTGACTTCTAAAGTAATAACTTTGTCAGTAGATTGGGTTTTATTCAACATGGCAGCACCTTCTTGTTGAATAAAGCGTTTGATATCAGCATTTTTACCACGAGTAGTGAGTGGAATTTCTATTAACTCTACAGCTAACTCTTTGGGTAATCGTTTATGATATTCCTGCCAACCCTCTTCTATCCAACGTGGCATTTTACTACCAACAGTAATTAGCCTAATACGCATAAATTAGATAGCTTCATTAGTTTGTTTAGCACGACTTTGCTCTGCACCTTGCCAAAGGCGTTCTAAATCATAAAAGCTACGTGTTTCTTGTAACATGACATGAACCACCACAGAACCTAGATCTACTAATGCCCATTCAGCATTTTCTAAACCTTCAATACCTAATGGACGCACGCCTTGTTTTTTCACTTCTTCAATCACATTATCAGCTAATGCTTTTACCTGACGTGAAGAGCTACCTGTAGCAATGACCATAAAATCAGTAACACTAGTTTTTTCATGAACATCGATGACAACGACGTCTTTGCCTTTTAAATCATCTAGTGCAGCAGTGGCAATTTCTACAATTTGTTTACTTTGCATAATATATTTGTTACCTAAATTTATATAAAATACTACTTAGTCTTTTACTTTGGTTAGTAGTTTATTAATGAGTTAAATAAAAACCTGTTTATGTTATTGATAAAGCTGGTGTTGGTTAATATAGTCTAACACAGTCTCAGGTAATAAAAATTGTACTGATTTACCCTGTACCAAACTATTTCTAATCTTAGTTGATGAAATATCTAAAGGTGTTTGCTGTATATAAGCGACTTGCCCGTATTTTTCACTAATCTGTTTAGAGTCAACTAGTTTATCTGCTATAAATGATTGTAATTCAGGAGGGATTTTAGCAGATAGATGAGGTCGTTGTAATACAAGAATGTGACAATAGTTTAATAGCTCTTGCCAACGATACCATGAGGGTAATCCACAAAAAGCGTCCCAACCCATAATGAAAAACAATACATCATTATCAGCTAATTCTTGATGAATAGAATGAAGTGTATCAAACGTATAAGAGGGCTTGTCACGCTTTAACTCTCTATCATCGACAGAAAACAGGGGTGTATTGCTGGTGGCTAATTGCACCATTGTTAAACGGTGCATGGCACTAATTGAAGGTGTTTCGCGATGTGGCGGTAAAGCATTGGGAATGAGTTTTAACTCATCCAATGTTAGTTGTTCCACTACTTCAATTGCTGATCTTAGATGCCCTATATGGATAGGATTAAACGTACCACCAAGTAAACCTATTTTAGCCACGAGTTTGACCATCACCTAATACAATGTATTTTTCAGTAGTCAAACCTTCTAAACCTACAGGGCCACGTACATGTAGTTTATCAGTAGAAATACCAATCTCTGCACCTAAACCATACTCAAAGCCATCTGCAAAGCATGTTGGGGTATTATGCATCACTGAGCTTGAATCTACTTCTGCGAGGAAACGTCTTACAGACTCTGTATTTTCGGTAATAATACTGTCTGTATGATGAGAACCATAATGGTTAATATGGGTAATCGCTTGCTCAATATTATCAACTACTCGCACAGCTAAAATGGCTGCTAAATACTCTGTGAACCAATCTTCCTCAGTAGCTTTATTGATATTAGGTAAGTAGGCAAGTGTTCGCTCACAACCTCGTAGTTCAACACCTCTTTCTGTAAATTGTTGTGCTACGATAGGTAAGAATTTTTCAGCTACTGTTTGATCAACAAGTAGTGTTTCCATAGCACCACAGATGCCATAGCGATAACATTTAGCATTTAATGCTATTTTGCATGCCTTTTCTAAGTTAGCGTATTGATCTACATAAATATGGCAAACGCCATCTAAATGCTTGATTACAGGCACTTTGGCGTGCTCACTAATACGTTGAATAAGTGATTTGCCACCACGAGGAATAATAACATCCACATATTCAGGCATGGTTATTAGTAAATCAACAGCTTGGCGATCAGTAGTATTAACCAGTTGTACACAATGACTAGGTAAGTTGGCTTCTTGTAATCCTTGTTGAATACAAGCTGCAATTGCTTTATTGGAGTGGATGGCTTCAGAGCCTCCCCTCAAAATAATGGCATTACCTGACTTTAGACAAAGAGCAGCAGCATCAATGGTTACATTAGGGCGTGATTCATAAATCATACCTATTACTCCAATAGGTGTACGCATTTTGCCAATTTGTAAGCCAGAGGAGGTGTATTTAAGATCTCTAATAGCACCTACAGGATCAGCTAAAGTAATAACCTGTTTCACGCCAGTAATCATTGCTTCTAAACGAGCATCAGTTAACTCTAAGCGGTCTAATAAAGCAGGAGATAAACCATTCGCTTTACCACTTATGAGGTCTTGTTGATTAGCTTGTTTAATAGTTTCTTTGGCACGAGCTAACTGGTCAGCAATACATTGTAGCGCTTTGTTTTTTTGTGCTGTAGTAGCTTTTACCAATGCTTGTGCTGCTTGTCGAGCATTAATGCCCAACTCATGCATATAGTCATTATATAAGTAGATAGTATCTATATAAAAGGGGTAAAGATCAATATAGATTATTATTCGGTAACCATTCAAAGCTAAAGTTTTGTTGGTTGTCTTTATCTCGCCATTGGGGAAAATTGGCAACAGCAATTAACCTATTTTGCTCATCAAATAATAAAGGTATCCTTTGACGGAGGAAGCTAGGAATTGCTTGCTCATTAAATAATCTTTTTAAATCCCTATGTCCTCGATTAGGTAACTGTATAGTTTCGCCACCTTGTCGATAGCTTACAAATAAGGGTTTGTTGGGTAAATCACCTTTTAAGGTAACTATGCCATTATTGGTGAGTGATAATTCTTGTGCTAAAGAAATGGGCTGTTTATTAGTGATAGGTTTATTAAGCCAATTATCCATTAATAACCAAATTCGTTCATTACTACGATGTAGTTCTGCATTTTGTAGTTGCCATATAGGTTTTGCAGATTCTTTAGCATTTAGCAAGTCATACCAACCTTGCCAATGTACTGTTGAAGGGAGTAGCGTATATTTGGCTAGCCAGTAAGAAAGCACATTTTTTTGTCTAGCCCCTGTTAAATTAACTAATGGTGTTAATTGTAAATTTGGTATGGTTAGCCAAGAATAAAGAGAAGTTGTTTGAACGGTTGTTAAGTCTTGTATTGCTAGTTCATTTAACAGTAGTTGAGCTTCCTGTAGGTGTTTAGCTGTTTGTGCAATATTGTTTACAGCTTGTGGCCAATAATTTTGTAATACAGGAATAACCTGATGACGTAAGTAATTACGAGCAAAGCTTGTATCTGTGTTGCTAGGATCTTCAATCCACTGTAAATGATTTACTTCAGCGTAGTTTTTTAATGTTTGATAGGGAATATCGAGCAGTGGTCGTACTACTGTTCCTGTGGCTAATGGTCGGCTTTTAGGAATTCCTGTTAACCCTCTAACACCAGCACCTCTCAGTAGGCGAAATAGTAAAGTTTCTGCTTGATCATTTTGATGTTGAGCTGTAAATAAAATATCATCTTTTTGTACTATCTGTGAAAAAGCTTGGTAACGTGCTTCCCGTGCAGCTTGTTCAATACTGGCCTGTTTGGTGACCTTTACTTTAATAATTGTTAAAGGAATAGCTAACTCGTCACAGATTTTTTGACAATGATCAGGCCAAGATTCAGCGACTGCTTGTAGGCCATGATGAATATAAATAGCTGATATTTCTGGTAAATTGTATTGTTGTTTTAGTTTAACTAATAAGTGGAGTAAAACAGTAGAATCCATGCCACCAGAAAAACCAACAAACCATCGTTTAGCTTGTTGGTAATGCATTAGTTGCGGCCATAACTGAGAAACGAGCGACATGGTTATTAAAATAAAGAGTTATTTGTTATAAGTACAATAAC
>JBEBWU010000075.1:0-7799 GCA_040391985.1 Entomomonas sp.
GAATTAGGCTTAACAGCAAATACATTGCCTTATTATGGTGTTGATATTTGGAATGGTTATGAACTATCATGGTTGATGCCTTCAGGTAAACCAAAGGTTATGATTGCTGAGTTTATTATACCTGCAGATTCACCTGCTATCATTGAGTCCAAGTCCTTTAAGCTGTATCTAAACAGCTTTAATCAAACAGTATTTGAGTCAGATGAGGCTGTCAAGCATGCCTTAATAACTGACCTTTCAACAGCAGCAGGAAAGCCTGTTGTTGTTAATTTATATACGTTAGATGCTTTTACTAAATTTGGCCTTACTAATGTAGAAGGTATTTGTATAGATGATCTTGATATTAAGATTGATCAATATAATCACCCTACAGCAACTTTATTAAAAACCCATGATAAAGAAGTAGAGGAGAGTGTATACACTCATCTATTAAAATCTAATTGTCCTGTGACGGGGCAACCTGATTGGGCTACTTTATCCATCACTTATCAAGCAGCTAAACAATTAGATCATGGTAGTTTATTACAGTATATTATTAGTTTTCGACAACATGCTGATTTTCATGAGCAATGTATAGAACGTATTTTCTTAGATTTGAATAGTTTACTGAAACCAGAACAACTGATAGTAGTAGGACGCTATGTAAGGCGTGGTGGGCTGGATATTAATCCTTGCCGTAGCCTTAAGCAGATTAAGTATGGTAATAATCGCTTAGTAAGGCAGTAATAAAACTGCCTTATTATTAAATACCCATATTTTGTAGTGTAATCATAATATTTCTTAGGGTTGCTGATAAAGTAGGGTATTCAGCTTCAAATTCACCTACAGCTAATCCTAGTTCTTCTACTAAATTAATATCAGGTTGTTGGCCTAATTTTTCTAGTTCCAGTTGATGGTTAATTTTTTCTGCTAAACGTTCTATTTCTTCTTTATCAGCTGTGTTATTGGCTTTGGCATGATTTAATTTATACTGTAAATCAATTAAATTTTCATGAACAGTTTTAGACATAAAGTATCTACCTAATATTTAGTAAGTAAGGGTTATTAGTTAGTTTACATGATAATAATGATAATTTTAAGTAATAAAGAAAGTTATTAAATAATGGTTAAAATAGTATTTAACAAAAATTAAACAGTCTTTTTACTTGACGCATGTATTATTTTTCTATATCATTGCCCCACTTTGACGCGGGGTGGAGCAGCTTGGTAGCTCGTCGGGCTCATAACCCGAAGGTCGTTGGTTCAAATCCAGCCCCCGCAACCAGATTTTAAAAAGCCCCAATTATGGGGTTTTTTGTTAATTACAGTTTTAAAATTAATTATAAAAATGGGCTATACGCCCATTTTTTATTGGAGGCAAAAGTGTCTACTAGATTAGAACAATTACAGACACTGCTAGCTCCAGTCATTGAGTCTTTAGGTTATCAGTGTTGGGGAGTTGAATTTATTTCACAAGGTAAGCACTCCTTACTTAGAGTGTTTATTGATCATGCTAATGGAATTGGTGTGGAAGATTGTGAAAAAGTCAGCAAGCAGGTCAGTGCAATATTGGATGTAGAAGATCCCATTCCTTATGAGTATACCTTGGAGGTTTCTTCGCCTGGAATGGATCGACCATTGTTTACCTTAGAGCAATATGAGCAATATATAGGTGAACAGATAAAAGTTAAGTTACGCAGTGCTTTTGAAGGTAGACGTAATTTTAATGGAAGTTTACAAGGTATTGAGGACCAACAAATAGTATTACGCGTTGATAATCAAGAGTATCTATTACCGATAGAGCTAATAGAGAAGGCTAATATAGAGCCAAATTTTGATTAACAACAGTTAACAATTATTAAGGATGGGAAGAGGCAGAGAAATGAGTAAAGAAGTATTATTGGTTGTGGAGTCAGTATCGAATGAGAAAGGTGTGCCACCAAGTGTAATTTTTGAGGCATTAGAAATTGCATTAGCCACTGTGACTAAAAAATCTTATGATGATGATATTGAGGTACGTGTACAAATTGATCCACGTACTGGTAATTACGAAACTTATCGTCAATGGCATATAGTTGATGAGATAGATCAGGTTAATCCTGCGGCTGAATTAACAGTAGAAGAAGCAAAAGAAAAAGGTTTTGATACTGAGATTGATGATGTTATTGAAGAGA
Source organism: Entomomonas sp. (assembly GCA_040391985.1). Classification (GTDB taxonomy): domain Bacteria; phylum Pseudomonadota; class Gammaproteobacteria; order Pseudomonadales; family Pseudomonadaceae; genus Entomomonas. The sequence goes on from JBEBWU010000075.1 coordinate 2,154, forward strand.
AAATTGACTCTGTAGAATTTGGCCGTATTGCTGCACAAACAGCAAAACAAGTTATTGTGCAAAAGGTAAGAGAAGCTGAACGTGCACAAATGGTTGACGCTTATCGTGAACACTTAGGTGCAATTATTTCTGGTACGGTTAAAAAAGTAACAAGAGAAAGCATTATTTTAGACCTAGGTAATAATGCTGAAGCTATTTTACCTCGCGATCAAGTGATACCTCGTGAAATTTTCAGAGTGGGCATGAGAGTTCGTGCGTTATTAAAAGAGATTCGTACAGAGCACCGTGGGCCACAGCTTATTTTATCTCGTACCGCACCTGAAATGATTATTGAGCTATTCCGTATTGAAGTGCCTGAGATTTCAGAAGGTTTAATCGAAGTGATGGGCGCTTCTCGTGATCCAGGTTCACGCGCTAAATTGGCAGTACGTTCTAAAGATAAACGTATTGATCCACAAGGTGCTTGTATTGGTATGCGTGGTTCACGTGTACAAGCTGTATCTGGTGAGTTAGGTGGTGAACGCGTTGATATTGTGTTATGGAATGAAAATCCAGCACAGTATGTGATTAATGCAATGGCTCCTGCTGAAGTAGTCACCATTATTGTTGATGAAGATACTCATACCATGGATATTGCAGTTGCTGAAGAGAACTTGGCACAAGCAATTGGTCGTGGTGGTCAAAATGTACGTTTAGCAAGTCAACTAACTAGTTGGACTTTAAATGTAATGACTGAAGAAGAGATTCAGGAAAAACAACAAGCAGAAACAGGCGATATTCTACAAGCTTTTATTGATGAATTGGATGTAGATGAAGAGCTAGCTCAATTATTAGTAGAGGAAGGATTCACTACCTTAGAAGAAGTTGCTTATGTACCTATGGAAGAGATGCTAAGTATTGATGGTTTTGATGAAGAAATTGTAAGTGAATTAAGAAACCGTGCTAAAGATCGCTTATTAACTAGAGCGATTGCTACTGAAGAAAAATTGGCCTCTGCGAAGCCAGCGGAAGATCTTTTAGCATTGGAAGGTATGGATGAGGAATTAGCTAGACAGTTAGCTATTAATGGCATTATTACTCGTGAAGACTTGGCTGAACAAAGTGTTGACGACTTAGTCGAAGTTACAGGGATGAATGAAGAGCGTGCAGGAGAGTTAATCATGATCGCTCGTGCTCATTGGTTTGAGTAATAGCATCTAATGGTTAATAGGCTTGAGGAGAGAGAAATGACACAGGTTACAGTAAAAGAGTTGGCAGCAAGTGTTAAAGCTCCTGTAGATCGTTTGCTACAACAAATGAAAGAAGCAGGATTACCACATACAAGTGCTGATCAAAAAGTATCAGATAAAGAAAAGCAACAATTATTAACTTATTTAAGTGGTGATAAGGCAAAAACTGATGCACCTAAAAAGATAACGTTAAAACGTAAAACCACAGAACAGATTAAAGCAGGTACTAAAACGGTTAAGGTAGAACATCGTAAGAAAAAAACGTTTGTTAAACGTGATGTATCTGAACAACCCTTAGAGGAGTCAGTAGTTGAGGAAGCTGCACAGAAACAGCCAAAAGCTACTGTTGCTGCTGAAGCTAAACAGGTTGTAGAAAATCAGGTAGAACCAAAAGTTAAAGAGTCTAAAGCTAAAGAAACTCCTAAAAATCAAAAAGAAGTAGAGAAACAAGCTAAGCAGCCTGTTGCAACTAAAGAAAGTGCTGCAACTAAGGCTAAACAGGAAAAAACTGTAGCTCAGCCAGTAGAAAAAGTGAAAGAACCAGTTGTTGAGGTAGCTAAGAAAAAAGAAGTGCCAGAAAAAGTTAAAGTAGAGCCTGTTAGAATACCTAGCTCTAATGCTGTTACAGTTGAAGTTCGCCGTAAAGCAGATAACAATGAGACAGATAAAGTAACGCCTGTTAGTGTTGAGAATCAAACTCAAACTATAGCAACAGAGCAAGAAACAGAAGCAACAAAGGCTAAAAATAAGGTTAAAAAAGAGAAAGTAGTATTACGCGAAGAACCTCGTCGAGCTTCTCGAGGCCGTGATGAGGAAGAAGAGCGTCGTGATCGTAAAGCAGCGGCTGCAAAACCTTCTAAAATAAGTGCTCCACGTAATCTTCATGCAATAAGTGATGACGATGAAGAGGGTGGATACGCTCGTCGTGGTGGTAGTCGTGGTAAAAATAAACAAAAGAAACGTGTTGCAGAAAATCAACATGGTTTCCAAGCACCAACAGGACCTATAGTGCGCGAAGTAAGTATTGGTGAAACTATCACTGTAGCAGAATTGGCTCAACAAATGGCTGTAAAAGGTGCAGAAGTTGTTAAACTCATGTTTAAAATGGGTTCCCCTGTTACTATAAATCAGGTATTAGATCGTGAAACAGCCCAATTAGTTGTTGAAGAAATGGGGCATACGACTAAGTTAATTAATAATAATGCGTTAGAAGATCAACTAGCAGAGTCATTAAAATTTGAAGGTGAGGCTATTCATCGTGCTCCTGTAGTAACCGTGATGGGACACGTTGATCATGGTAAAACCTCATTACTTGACTATATTCGCCGTACTAAAGTGGCTACTGGTGAAGCAGGTGGTATTACCCAACATATTGGTGCCTATCATGTAGAAACAGATCGTGGCATGATTACTTTCTTAGATACTCCAGGCCATGCTGCATTTACTGCAATGCGTGCTCGTGGTGCACAAGCAACGGATATCGTTATTTTAGTTGTGGCAGCTGATGATGGTGTAATGCCACAAACTGAAGAAGCAATTCAGCATGCTAAAGCAGCAGGTGTACCAATTGTTGTAGCAATTAACAAAATTGATAAACCAGAAGCTGATTTAGATCGTATTAAAAATGAATTAGCTGGTCGTGATGTTATCCCAGAAGATTGGGGTGGTGATACACAGTTTATTCCTGTATCGGCTAAGCAAGGTACTAATATTGATACTTTATTGGAATCAGTATTATTACAAGCTGAATTATTAGAGTTAACAGCAGTACCAAGTGCCCCAGCACAGGGTATTGTTATTGAGTCGCGTCTTGATAAAGGCCGTGGCCCTGTTGCTACTATTTTGGTACAAAATGGTACTTTACGCCAAGGCGATATGATCTTAGTAGGTGTTAACTATGGTCGTGTGCGTGCTATGTTGGATGAGAATGGTAATTCTATTAAAGAAGCTGGTCCTTCTATTCCTGTAGAAGTATTAGGTCTTGATGGTACGCCAGACGCAGGTGATGAAGTGAATGTGGTACCTGATGAGAAAAAAGCACGTGAAGTGGCTCTATTCCGTCAAGGTAAATTCCGTGAAGTTAAATTAGCTCGTCAACATTCGGCGAAGTTAGAGAATATCTTTGACAACATGGGACAAGATGAGAAGAAGAGCCTCAATATTGTGTTGAAAGCCGATGTGCGCGGTTCTTTAGAAGCATTACAATCATCTTTAACGGATTTAGGTAATGATGAAGTACAAGTACGTGTAGTGGGTACTGGTGTAGGTGGTATTACAGAAAGTGATGCTAACTTAGCTTTAGCTTCTAATGCAGTAATTTTCGGCTTTAACGTTCGTGCTGATGCTGGTGCTCGTAAGATTGTTGAGTCAGAAGGTTTAGACTTACGTTACTACAACGTTATTTATGACATTATTGAGGATGTGAAGAAAGCACTATCAGGTATGTTAGGTAGTGATGTTCGTGAAAATATTCTTGGTATTGCTGAAGTACGTGATGTGTTCCGCTCACCTAAGTTTGGTGCGATTGCAGGTTGTATGGTTACTGAAGGGTTAGTACATCGTAACCGTCCAATTCGTGTATTACGTGATGATGTGGTTATCTTTGAAGGTGAGTTAGAATCACTACGTCGCTTTAAAGATGATGTAGCTGAAGTACGTGCTGGTATGGAGTGTGGTATCGGTGTTAAGAGCTACAATGATGTTAAAGTGGGTGATAAGATTGAAGTATTTGAAAAAGTTCAAGTCGCTCGTTCACTTTAATAAATAGCATTATCAACTAAGTTCTCCATAGTGATTTCATTATGGGGAACTTATTTATTTAGATTGATTGAATTATTTTTATAGTAAATAGTTTGTAAAGCTAGGGTTAAATTAAAAATTATGGCAAAAGAATATAGCCGAACTCAGCGTGTAGGTGATCAAATGCAGCGTGAATTAGCCTTGTTAATTCAACGTGAAATTAAAGATCCACGTTTAGGAATTGTTACTATTACGGCTGTGAATGTGGCACGCGATTTAGGGCATGCCAAAGTATATATCACCGTAATGGGTAAAAATGCAGAAGATGATATTGCATTAAGTCTAGAGATTTTAAGTAATGCCAGTGGTTATTTGCGTAGCTTATTAGGTAAATCAATGAAGTTACGTACTATTCCTCAGTTACATTTCGTTTATGATGAAAGTATTGTTCGTGGCAGTACTATGTCAGCATTGATAGATAAGGCACTTGCTGAAGATCGTAAACATCGTCAGGGAGATGATGAGGAGTGAGTCAAGTAAAGCGTAAACGCAGGTCTGTGGATGGTGTATTAATCTTAAATAAACCTTTAACATTCAGTTCTAATGCAGCTTTGCAGAAAGTTCGTTGGCTATTTAATGCTAATAAGGCAGGTCATACAGGTAGTTTAGATCCATTGGCAACAGGTGTATTACCTATTTGTTTTGGTGAGGCTACTAAATTTTCTCAATATTTACTGAATGCAGATAAGCGCTATGAAGTAGTGATGCAACTTGGCATTACTACTGCAACAGGGGATGCTGAAGGACAGATATTGGAACAAAGACCAGTAAACTGTACAGAGCAAGATTTATTGGCTGTCTTACCTCGTTTTAGAGGAGAAATTACGCAGATTCCTCCTATGTATTCTGCTATTAAAAAAGATGGCCAGCCTCTTTATAAGTTAGCTAGAGCAGGTGAAGTAATTGAGAGAGAGCCTCGTCAAATTACTATTGACGAGTTAGAGCTATTATCCTTTGAAGGTGATAAAGCGCGCTTGGTCGTTTCTTGTAGTAAAGGTACTTATATTCGCACGTTAGTAGAAGATATTGGTCAGGTATTGGGTTGTGGAGCTCATGTAGCGATGCTCTGTCGTACCGAAGCGGGTCCTTTTCATCTAGAACAAGCTATTGATTTAGAAACACTGATTGAGTTGCAAGAAAAATCAGGTAGTGAAACGCTTGATCAATTTTTGTTACCAGTTGATGCGGGACTATTGCACTGGCCTAGCCTAGAGCTGACAGAACATACGAGTTATTATTGGTTGCATGGTCAGCCAGTTCGTGTGCCAGAAGCACCTTTAAATACTTATATTCGAGTACGTGATCATCAAGGTCGTTTTATTGGCATTGGTGAAGTAGCTAATGATGGTCGATTAGCTCCAAAACGTTTGATACAAAATAGTTAATAACTGTTATAATGTCAGGCTGAATTAAAGATTTTTGAGAATAAGGTATTAGTTGATTAATACCTTTAGAGGATAGCTGTTAGCAGACACGGTTAATCCTCTAATCAATAACACAGGGAGTTTCCCTGGTCTGCTTTTAGAAGGTAATAAAATATGGCACTTACAGTAGAAGAAAAAGCTCAAATCGTTAAGCAATATGCACGTGGTGCGAGTGATACTGGCTCTCCAGAAGT
>JBEBWU010000076.1:0-7735 GCA_040391985.1 Entomomonas sp.
GTAACAAATAATTATTCCCTAGGAAATAAAAATATAATGCTAAAAAACATACTAAGTAAAATTTTTAATTTTAACCAACAAATGCAGGCTAAAATAGAGTGGCAGCAGATTAATGAGCCTATTTTATTAAGTTGGACAAATAGAGGCATTGTTGGAAGTAAAAAAGATATTTTTTGGAAAAAAATCACATTCTATGGTTTTTTTTCATGTCTTTTAATTTTCTCGTTAATAGTACTTTTGACTATTACTAAAACAATAATAGAGTCTCTAATAGGTATACTAGTAATATTTATTTTTTATACTCCATTTATTACGCTTGGTTATTTTGGAATATTTGAATTTAAATATTATACCTATCGTATTACAGAAAAAGAGTTAGAGATAGCTAGTTGGAAAGAAGACTTATTATTTGGCAAACAGCTAGCTCAAGTGTTGCTTTTTATAATAACTCCCTTTCTAGTTATAGTCTTTATTACAGATCCATCAGCCTTATTAGTAAGTTTAGGTGGTATGGCAGGCGTTGGTATTATGGCAGGGGTAACTTTATTTTCTAAGGGCTATATTGAAAACCATCTTAACTATGAACATCTCTTTACTCATTTAGATAGCATAGAGAAATTAAAAATAGATAAATCAAGAAAGCTAATTTTATTAGTTGCTAAAAATCTTAATCACAAGAAACAGCAAAGTAGGATTTTTAATTTATTTTGTATAGAAGAAAATTTTAATCAGTTAATTCAACTTGTTACTGAAAAAGCAACTATTAACAATGTTGAAGTGATTTATGGTCAAGCCTATGCTCCCAATTAATATTAAAAATGATTAGAAAATTATTTAACTTATTTGATTAATTCTATACATCTAAGATTCTTGATGAAATTGTTAAACTAATACAGCAACAAGTTAAAGAGGAAGAGTTGGAAAAAGGAATTCATTACTGTGAAACTTGGGGGTAACAATTAATTACCCCTTAGGAAATAAAAATAATACTAAAAAATCCATTAAGTAAAATCTTTAATTTTAATCGACATACACAAGCCAAAATAGAATATTAACAAATCTGTTTTATTAAGTTGAATCACTAAATTATTTGATAGAAATAGAAAAGGTATATTTAGCTAAATTACAATTTATGGGTATTATTTTTTTTCGTATTTTGCCTACAATCCTTATTTTTGTTTAGTATTTTAATAGTTAGTATTGGATAACTAAACGTAAAAATTTATATAAATAAAGATGTTATTATCTTTTGTAGATTTTGGGAGTAAACTAGATTAATTAAGTTGGGGAAAGATTGTTATCTTAGGGAGTACTTTGGTGAGTGCTTATCTTCTTACTTCGGAATTAGCTCAACAAATTGTTGATAAGACAATGAAGATTATTGGTTGTAATGTGAATATTATTGATACCAATGGTTTGATCATAGGGAGTGGTGATCCAGAGCGAATAGGTGAATTACATGAAGGGGCAATGATGGCTCTTTCACTAGGCAGAATGATAGCCATTGACTCCAAAATGAGCGACGATTTACATGGGGTGCGACCCGGCGTAAATTTACCTTTAATTATTGATGATGAGGTTGTGGGTGTTATTGGGTTAACAGGGGAACCTGCTCATTTAAAACAGTTTGGCGAATTAGTCTGCATGTCTGCTGTTATGATGATGGAACAAGCTAAATTATTGCGCAGTGTCGCTCAAGAAACTCGTTTACGAGAAGAGTTGGTACTTGATCTATTGCAGTCGAAAGAGTTATCCAAACGGCATTTTGAGTGGGCGCAGCGCTTAGGCATAGATTTAAATGTGCCGCGGGTAGCGATTGTTGTTGGTATTGATAGTGAAAATTTGAAAGTAGAAGTAGCGATTGATGAAATTAAGCTACTGCAAGATTATCTAGTTGCACAAAATATAGGTTGTTTATTCGCTATTCGCTCATTAACGGAAATGATTGTACTATCGCCTGCTTTGAACCAATATGGACGTTGGGATATAGAAGAGCATAAGGCAAGGTTAGCTCAATTAGTGGTATTAAGTGAGAAACGCAGTAAGTTAAATATTAGAACGGCTTTAGGGCATTTTTTTAAGGTAGGTATGGGCAGTAATCATTTAGCCTATTCTTACCAGACGGCTTATACCACGTTGATGCTAGGTAAGCAGCGGTTGCCAGAAGTAAAAAACTATTATTATCAAGAAATGTCATTACCTGTGTTATTAAATTCGTTAAACTCAGGTTGGACTGCTTCGGAATTTTCACTTCCTTTGAATAAGCTAAAATCTCAAGATAGTAATGGGGTATTACAGAAAACATTGCGTGCTTGGTTTAAGCATAATCTGCAAATGGGTAATACCGCTAAAGCATTGCATATTCATCGTAATACCTTGGAGTATAGGTTGACTAAAGTGGCTTCTATCACAGGCTTAGATATTGAGTTATTAGATGATAGGTTATTGATGTATATTGCTTTGCAGTTGGATGGTACTAATGCCGTAGAAGATGCATTACATGAGATCGAGGATTAGCTTGATCTCATGTAATGGTTTATATTAGGTTACTGGAGCTGGATTAAATACAGCCAGTGGATTATGTAGCCCCCAATGATCTGACCAAGGTTTTTTACCACTGGCGACTTCTAAAATCATTTTAAATAATTCCCAACCAACATCTTCAATGGTTTTCTTGCCTAGTGCAATATCACCTGCGCTAATATCCATTAAATCAAACCAGCGATCTGCAATAGCATTGCGGCTAGCCATTTTTATCACAGGTACAGCGGCTAAACCATAGGGCGTGCCACGGCCAGAGGTAAATACTTGAACAGTAATGCCTGACGCTACTTGTTGCGTGCCACAAACAAAATCACTGGCAGGGGTGGCGGCAAAGATTAGACCGCGTTTAGTGGGCCGTTGGCCGGGTGATAATACTTCTACTATGGCACTGGTGCCTGATTTGGCGATGGAGCCCATGGCTTTTTCCACAATATTGTTTAGGCCACCTTTTTTATTACCGGGAGTGGTGTTGGCACTGCGGTCTACTTTGCCAGCGTTCAAATAATCGTCATACCATGCCATTTCTCGAATTAGTGCTTTGCCTACTTCTTCATCAGCTACCCGTGGGGTAAGTAAGTGAATGCCGTCACGTACTTCAGTTACTTCGGAGAACATTACCGTTGCACCACAACGCACTAGTAAATCTGAGGCAAAACCAACCGAAGGGTTGGCAGTAACACCAGAGAAGGCATCACTTCCACCACACTGCATCCCAACCACAAGTTCTGAGGCGGGTACCGTTTCACGTGTTCTTTGGTTAAGGCGCGCTAAATGTTTTTCTGCTACCGATAGAATATGTTCAACCATGGATTGAAAGCCAAGATGTTGTTCATCTTGTAGTACCACAACATCATCTGCATCAACCAGTTTAATAGGTTGTGTATCAGCTGTGCCTTTTAATAGCCTTTCTGGTTGGAATTTTTCACAACCTAAACTAACAACCATTACTTCGCCACCAAAATTGGGGTTTTTGGCTAAATTATGAATTGAACGAATGGGAATAATAGCTGCTGGCGCGTCAATGGCAACCCCACAGCCATAAAGGTGAGTAAGGGGAATAACACCATCTACATTGGGGTATTTAGGCAGTAGATCACGTTCAATAATTTTAGTGACATACTCTACAACACCAGATACACAGTTTACACTCATGGTAATCCCTAGCAGGTTACGAGTCCCGACACTACCATCTGGGTTTTTGTAGCCTTGAAAGGTGTAACCTTCCAAAGGTGGAAGAGGTTTTGGTATTTTGGTGGCTATAGGTAGTTCATGTAGTTCTGGCGCTGTTGGCATACGGGTTATACCTTCATGTACCCAGCTACCTTTTTTTACATCACCAATTGCGTAGCCAACAACTTCTCCATATCGGATAAAGGCTTCACCATCAGCAATATCTGTCAGTGCTACTTTATGGGCTTGCGGAACATCTTCAACCAGTGTTAAGCCATCTGCAAACACAGTACCTGTAAGCAGCCCGTGGTCGTTAACAACGATTGCAACATTATCAGCGGGATGAACTTTGATATATAAAGGAGTACTAGTGGTTTCATTAGTCATTTATTTGTCCCCAATTTATAAGTTATTGGTTTTTGATTGGTTATCATCTTAGGTGATTTTTTGTTAAATAGCAGTGTGCAAACTAACAATTTTGCTTAAAGATATGCAGTAATGTTAGTGAATATGCCTAGTGGATATAGGTTCTATATTGCAGGACAAGGAGGCTAGAGATTGTTAGTGTATCTGCCCATTAAAAAAAATAGAAACCATAAAAATATTGGGCGTTTGCCTAATGCTTTGTAAGCAAAGCAGGTGTTACATTTGATTTCAGCGTTAGATTATAAATCGATGGAAAGAATTTCTGCTCAAATCATGGTGGTATCTATTATGGCTGAGAATGCAAATGTAGTAACGCGAAGTGCTAAACGTACCAATGTACGTTGGATGATGGTTATTTTCTTATTTATTGTAACTGCTATTAACTATGGCGATCGTTCTACTATAGGTATTGCGGGTAAGAGTTTGAGTGGAGAGCTTGGCTTTGATGCTGCTGCTATGGGATGGGTTATCGCTTCTTTTAGTATTGCGTATGTTATTGGGCAGTTACCAGGGGGCTGGTTGTTAGATAGATTTGGTTCAAAACGAGTCTATTTTTGTAGTATTTTATTTTGGTCTATTTTTACTTTGTTACAAGGGACTGTCCATTTCTTTATTGGTGCATGGGCACTAATAATGTTATTTACCTTTCGTTTTTTAATGGGCTTGGCTGAAGCTCCATCATTTCCGGGCAATAGCCGAATTACCGCTGCTTGGTTCCCTGCCAAAGAGCGTGCTACAGCGGTAGCCATTTTTAACTCTGCACAATATTTTGCGACAGTTATTTTTGCCCCTATTATGGGTTGGTTAACTCATGAGTATGGTTGGCAGTCAGTATTCTTCTTTATGGGTGGAATTGGTATTTTTATCAGTTTTGTCACCATTATTTTAGTGCACAATCCTAAAGATCACCCTTGGGCGAATAAAGCAGAAGTGGAGTATATTGCTGAGGGTGGTGGTCTGGTAGATATGGACCAGAAAAAAGAGGAAAAGGATAAAGGTCCTAATCTTGGTTATATTAAGCAATTGATTACCAATAGGATGATGTTAGGAGTTTATTTAGGCCAGTATTGCATCAATGTATTGACCTATTTCTTTATTACTTGGTTTCCTATTTATTTAGCAACAGAGCGTAATTTAGATATTAAGTCAGTGGGCTTCTTAGCTGCTGTGCCTGCAATCTGTGGCTTTGGTGGTGGTATTTTAGGCGGTATCTTCTCAGATTTTCTAATGAGAAAAACCAACTCGTTAGCCATAGCTCGTAAAACACCCATTGTGTTTGGCATGCTGTTTTCAATGACCATGATATTTTGTAATTATGTAGATTCTATTCCAATGGTTATTTTGTTTATGTCATTAGCGTTCTTTGGTAAAGGAGTAGGGGCATTAGGTTGGGCTGTAATGGCTGACACTGCGCCTAAAGAAATCAGCGGTTTAGCTGGTGGCTTATTCAATATGTTTGGTAATGCTTCTAGTATTATTTCTCCTATTATTATTGGTTATATTGTTCATGTTACAGGTCGTTTTGAGTGGGCTTTAGTCTTCGTGGCAGCCCATGCATTTGTAGCAGCATTTAGTTTCTTATTTATTGTTGGCCCTATTAAGCGTATGGAGCTTAAAAAGGATTGATAAAGAATAGATAAATGGGAAGAAAGATGATGAGTACACAAACAGTTCCTACGATCACTTCAATGCAAGTTATTCCGGTAGCAGGTTACGATAGTATGCTAATGAATGTAGGTGGTGCACATTCCCCTTACTTTACGCGCAATATTGTCATTCTTAAAGACAACGCAGGACACATAGGTGCAGGAGAAGCACCGGGTGGTGAAACGATTTTTAATGCATTGGCAGAAGCTGTTGTTCATGTTGAAGGTAAACCGATTTCTATTTTAAACCGTATTGTTAATGATATGCACAATGGCTACTTGGACGCTGATTACGATACCTTTGGCAGTGGTGCTTGGACATTTGAATTACGTGTTAATGCGGTAGCTGCTTTAGAAGCGGCGTTGCTTGATTTAATGGGACAGTTTTTAAATGTACCTGTGGCTGAGTTATTAGGCCCCGGTAAGCAAAGGGATGAAGTAACCGTGCTAGGTTACTTGTTCTACATTGGTGATGACAAAATTACTGATTTACCTTATCAAGCGCCTGTTACCAATAGCCATGCTTGGTATCGTATACGCCGGCAACAGGCAATGAACACTCAGCAAGTAGTTGAGTTGGCAGAAGCGGCCACAGACCTTTATGGCTTTAAAGATTTTAAATTAAAAGGTGGGGTGCTTGAGGGGGAAAAGGAAATTGAAACGGTTATTGCCCTTAAACAACGTTTCCCTGATGCACGTATTACTCTAGACCCTAATGGTTGCTGGTTACTGGAAGATGCTATCCACCTTTGTAAAGGTATGCAGGATGTCCTAACCTATGCAGAAGACCCTTGCGGTGCAGAGCAAGGATATTCTGGTCGAGAAATTATGACTGAATTTAAACGAGCCACAGGGTTACCTACAGCCACTAACATGGTTGCTACCAATTGGCGTGAATTGTGTCATTCGATTATGTTGCAATCAGTAGATATTCCCTTAGCTGACCCACATTTCTGGACATTAACAGGAGCAAGTAAAGTCGCTCATTTATGCAATGAGTGGGGCTTAACATGGGGTTGTCATTCGAATAATCACTTTGATATTTCATTGGCGATGTTTAGCCATGTAGGTGCTTCTGCCCCCGGTAATCCAACGGCATTAGATACCCATTGGATTTGGCAAGAGGGTGATATGACGTTAACTAAAAATCCTTTAAAGATTGTTAATGGAAAAATCAAACTCAATGATAAACCGGGCTTAGGTCTTGAATTAGATATGGACAAAATAGCCAAAGCACACGAGTTACACAAAAAACTGCCAACAGGGGCGCGTAACGATGCAATACCTATGCAGTTTTATTATCCAGGTTGGACATTTGATCGAAAGCGACCTTGTATGGTTCGCTAGCAGTATTGAGTATTAAAGCTAATGTATAGAGAGCAAGTATAACTATTAGGAGCTGTTTTATGAATAAAACACCTGTAATTACGGAAATGCAAGTAATCCCTATAGCTGGCTACGACAGTATGCTATTGAATTTAAGTGGTGCCCACTCACCATTTTTTACTCGTAATATAGTTATCTTAAAAGATAATACGGGTAATGTAGGGGTAGGTGAAGTACCTTGTGTGGGCACTGTCACCAAAACCTTAGAAGATGCTAAGCCACTGGTAGTGGGGAAAACCATTGGTGAATATAAAAATGTGATGAATGAGGTGCGTAAGCAGTTTGCTGATCGTGATGAGGGTGGGCGTGGTAATCAAACCTTCGACCAGCGTTCAACCATTCATGTAGTAACTGCCATTGAAGCAGCGATGTTAGATTTATTAGGTAAATTCTTAGGGGTTACCGTAGCGTCTTTATTAGGTGATGGCCAGCAACGTGATGAAGTGGAAATGCTAGGCTATCTATTCTATGTGGGTGATCGTAATAAAACTGATCTAGCTTATCAAAGTCAGCCTGATGAGCGTTGTGATTGGTATCGTTTACGCCATGAAGAAGCGTTAACC
>JBEBWU010000077.1:0-7699 GCA_040391985.1 Entomomonas sp.
ATAAGCTTGGTTAAGATAAATATGCATACCATCATGGATATAAGCAATCGCATCCATGGATGAGTCTAGCAGAAGATTACAACGTCGCTCAGACTCTGCTAAATTTTTCTCTGAACGTACTAATGAGCGACGTTTCATTAAATTACTCAATTCACGTTGCGCTATTAATAATAAGTGGTCAGCCTCAACGTCTATTGATAAAACGTCTTGTGCACCTTTCTTTAAATAGCTTATTGTAAATTGATCATCTTCTAACGATTCAGGATTGAGTAATTGAATATAAGGAATATCGATCTTTTTGGCTTTAATAAATGTGAGTAAGTCAACAGGGTCGTAATTTTCACTTTGAGGCGCCGAGATAATTAAATCCCAATTTTGAGCTAATACGGTTTCAGCATCTTCAGCCGAGGTAATTCTATGCAAACGCGTCGCATAACCTGCATTACGAAAAGTAACCGCATAATTTTCTGCTTCATTAGGAGAATCATCTAAAATTAATAAACGAAGATTTTTTGTTTCCATAATTACTCATCAACTGGCTTTTTAGTCCGTAGTAACAACAACTTATCTTTATCCATAGAAATTGTAAAGCTCAACTGTATAACATTTACTACTTAGAATTATTTCAAAGAAATAAAGCAAATCTATATACATTCAACACTTAAACCATGAAATTATAGCATAAGCATTCACTTTTCAATAACTATATCCCAATTAGCACATAAAATACTATTGCTGGTTACTACACATTTACTAACAAATCAAAACAGTATTGATTTATCGCATCTTAACCAACATTATTTAACTATTTTTCGCACTAATTGTTGCAATACGTTGACCCATTTTAGTTGGCACTAATGATTTAAGTTCTTCATTCCAAGTAATGCGATTAGGCTCAAATACCATGATCGCTGTAGAACCTAATTTAAAACGCCCCAACTCTGCGCCTTTTTCTAAAACAATTGGTTGCCTTGTTGTTTCATCATATTTAGTTGTTTTTAACATTCGTTTTGGTGGTGTAACTAGTCCAGCCCACACTGTTTCAATGCTGGCTACAATCATAGCACCCACCAGTACCACAGCCATTTGACCATATTCAGTATCAAACATACAGACTACGCGCTCATTACGCGCGAATAAACTTGAGACATTTTCTGCCGTTGTTTGGTTCACTGAAAATAACTGACCTGGTACATAAATCATTTCTGTTAATGTGCCTGTAACTGGCATATGCACACGATGATAATCTCTAGGTGATAAGTAGATAGTGGCAAACTCACCATTTAAAAAAGGTTTAGCACGCTCTGTATCGCCACCTAATAAGTCAGCCAAACTATAATCATGACCTTTCGCTTGTAAAACGCGCCCTTCATTAATAGTACCTAATTCACTTACTGCACCATCTGCTGGACATACAACGGCATCGGCAGCCATATCAATAGGACGCATGCCCTCTTTTAATGGGCGAGTAAAAAACTCATTAAAATTTTTATATTCATGATAACTTTCATAAACTGCTTCGCTCATATTCACTTTATAACAATCTATAAACCAACTAATGAGCTTATTTTTGAACCAAGGTGCTTGTGACTCTGCTAAAGAACCAATTATTCTTGATAATAAATGCTGTGGCGTGATGTATTGAGCAATAATAAAAAGTCGTTGTTTAAATGTCATTTTTTTAATTTTCCACTACAGTATTAGGATGATTCCCCCATTCAGACCATGACCCTGCATAAGCCTTAACCCTAGGATATCCTAATGCCTTTGCTACTAAATAAGTAAATCCAGAACGATGATGACTCTGGCAATGTGTAATAACTTCCTTATCCTTAGTAATACCTAGTTTTTCTAAACAATCAGCGATATCACTACGTATCCTTAAACCATGTTCACTATCCATGCCTGCTGTCCATTCAAAATTTACTGAATCTGTAATTTGTCCACATTTCGAAGATAATATTTTTTCACCATCATTTTCCGCAGCATAACTAGCATCCAATATTCCCAGATCATCAGCACCTACACGACTCTGTAAATAATCAAGGGTTGCTGTTGGTTGTTCATCGATAGTTAATAGCGGCGATGTAACCGACACTTCAGGTAACTCTGTAGATAATGGATAGCCTTCAGCCATCCATGCATGTAAACCACCATTTAAATAATGATAATTATGATGCCCTATTGAATCTAATAACCAAATAAAACGTCCAGCCCAACCACCACCTTCATCATCATAAATCACATAAGTGGCGGCAGAGTTATGCCCTAATTGTCCAAACAAGTATTCTAAAGATAATTTATCAGGTAATAAACCAAAAAATCCTGTTTGTGATTGTGTTTGTTTTGGTTCTACACAATGAGCATGGGCAATATGGCCTTGCTGATAACGGAGTTGATTACCTACATCGACTAAAATTAATTCAGGCGCAGATAATCGATCCAATAACTCTTTAGGTTCAATAACTAGAGGTAATTGAGAAAATTCAGACATTAATTAAGTCTCACCATAATCCTATAAAACACAACACTATATAACCACCAGCATATTAAGCAAAGTTATAATAACACTAATCTGTAGCTTATCTAACCCAGACTATAGTAAAAATAGCTTAATAGACTGTTTGATACAGCTTCACACTACGAAACTCAGCAGGCTCTAATAAATCAGGTAAAGTTTCTGATTCCATAGTGGCTAATAATTGATAGTGCTTATGTTGAAAATTTTTTACTCTTGAGTCGGCCAATAATACATGGTTTGCCTTGCTAGGAAATACATCTAACCATGAAAAATTATCACGATCATATAAAATATCTGCAGCAACAATAAGATCATAGTGATCATCTGCCATCGTAAAATCAGCTAAATAATTTAAGTTAGCTCCATTTAACTCTGCATTCGCCTGACAGGCTTGCAAAGCAACAGGGTCTAAGTCACATACAGTTACTTCTTTAGCACCAGCAAGGCTTGCAGCGATTCCCACACAGCCAGAACCAGCGCCAAAATCTAATATTCTTTTATTAACAACTAACTCAGGGTTTTGCAGTATTTTTTGACAAAGTGCAGCGCCACTACTCCAACAAAAACACCAATAAGGTGGTTCTTGCAAAATACGCGTTATTTCAACACTATCAAAGATTTTTTGTTGCATATTGTGGGGGGAAATTAACCATAATCGAATCGTTGTTCCAGCTACTTGCTGTACTTCTAACACTGCATCTGGAACAATCGATTGTAAATGATTGGTTACTGAATCAAGTATTTTCAAGGAGTTAATTCCAAAATAATACCTTTTAAATCCTGCTGAGTTAATTGTTGCTTATGCCAAGGCGTTAAATAACCAATAAGCTTTCCTGCTTGGGTAACACGTCCCCGTAACTCTAAGGCATGAAATGATAACTCTTTGTCTAGCTTAAAATTTACCTGAAAGGTTAACGCATTACCGTTACCTGTATAATGCTCTGTTGCTAATAATTGTTTAGGTTTATTCTCATTATCTAAAGTAAACAAAGCCAACTCCAAATTACTTTTGTTAGGGATATTTAATACCACCCCCTCTAACTGAAGCTGCCCTGTTTTACCTCTATAAAAAGCATTCTCATCATCTCGTGTACAGGACAATAACAAACTGCCCAATAATAATAGCAAAGCGATTTTATAATATTTTTTCATAACCTCAATGACTTAATAATGTTATAAATTATGTTAATAATATTAAATCTATCAATGTTCACAATAGACTACAAACTGTCCATTAAAAGTTACTGCTTCCTTACCTTCATACATAATGACTGTATTCAGTGCTAAACGGCCTTTTTTATGACGCTTGAAAACCTTTTCAAATTTTGCCCACTCTTTTTCAGCAGGTGGATAACAAATAGCTATAGCATCACCTAATACGGGATGAGGATAAGCTATTTGCCCTTCTTGTATAACAATATGACCATCATTAATGCCTAACTCTTTCAAATAGAGATGCATCCATCCCCAACCTGCTAACACAGCACCACAGTATAAGCTACCACCAAATGCACTACTCATATGATTAACATTAGGAGC
The DNA here is from genome assembly GCA_040391985.1 of Entomomonas sp. GTDB lineage: Bacteria > Pseudomonadota > Gammaproteobacteria > Pseudomonadales > Pseudomonadaceae > Entomomonas. The sequence goes on from JBEBWU010000077.1 coordinate 4,061, forward strand.
TAATGGCAGTGTAAGTGATAGTTTTTTATCTTGCCAGCTTACTACTTTTACTTGCAATGCTTGAGTAAGAGGTATTTCTTCATTAAGCACATTCTGCAAATAGTCACACACTTCGGTCATTACTCATTCCTTAAAACAATACCTTTTTAAAGGTACTTTATCTTAAACTTATTACACTGATTAAATAGGGAAATGGATATAAAAACAAGCACCACCTAAACTAGAGTCACCTATTTCTAAATAACCACTATAACCCTCTAAAATATCCTGTACTACTGCTAAACCAATACCTTGACCTGGGTTTAGACTATCGCCTCGAACACCTCGTTGTAATACCGTTTTTCGTTTATTGACAGGTACTCCAGGACCATCATCCTCTACTGTTACTAATACTTCTTTATCAGTAACCTTGCCACTAATACGTACTGTAGTTAAACAAAGACGATAAGCATTTTCTAATAAATTACCAAATAACTCTAATAAAGCAGCTTCTTCAGCATGTAATTTTAAATCATGGGAGAGATCAATGATACTCATTACTTCTTTATCAGCATAAACTTTATTTAAAGTAGAAGTAAGAGAATCAATCAAAGGACGTAAACTAATTTGTTGTCCAATTAATGCCCCTTTTCGTTGGGTTGCACGTTGTAACTGGTAACCAATTTGCTGCCCCATTCTTTCAATCTGCGCCTGCATAACAGCCAATTGATTGATAACACTATCGTCTTTTTCTTTGATTTCCTCAATGGTATTTTGTAATACCGTTAAAGGGGTTTTTAAACTATGGGCCAAATCGCCTAGCGTATCTTGATAACGCTCACGTTGCATTCGCTCAGTCGTTAATAATCGATTTAAAGAACGAGTTAGGCGATGAATTTCACTGGGTACATTTTCATCAAGTTGCTCACGCTTACCTGCTTCAATATCATCTAATTGCGACCTCAAGCGACGTAAAGGTCTTAAACTCCACGTTAAACCTATTGCTAATAAGGCTAATAAGCAGCTTAGCGCAACGACTAACCATAACTCAAAGCGCCTTAAAAAGCTGGTTCTTAAAATATCATACTCCGTCACAGGTTCCATGGTGATAACACTAAAATCTGGGCCACCTAAATTGATCTCTTTATCGTATACATAATAATGACGACCTAAAGAATCTGTTGATAATCTAAAATCAGCTTTATTACCCTCATTGGATAATAAATCACTAGGTAACTTAGCATTAGACTCGTTATCTTGTTTCTCTATTGAATCAACTGGCCAGACTTTATCACCCTTTTGGGTATAGAAATAACCAAACTGATTACCTGTTTTACCTGTGGTTAAGCGTAAGTCTTGTAGTGTATTTGGTAACGTTAACTCACCATCTACCACTTGTGCAGCCGTAATTAGTTCATTGGCACGCTCTTCTAAACGTATATTAGAAAATTGTCGAACCGCTTGGTCAAATGACTCTCGCATAATTGGCATTAATACGGCTAAAAATGCTACTAATAAAATAGCCGAACAGACTAATAACCGTACTCGAAAAGAGCGTAACATTAATGGCAGGACTCCGTGAATAAATAACCCTGTCCTCGTACTGTTTCAATAGGCTGAATACCACATTGGCTTTCTAATTTACGACGTAAACGACCTACTAATACTTCTATTACATTACTATCACGTTCTTCTTCGTCTTTATAAAGTTGTTCCATCAAGCGCTCTTTAGCCACTACTTGCTGGCTATGACGCATTAAATATTCTAATAGACGATATTCATAAGCAGTTAACTGCAAAGGTGTTTCATTACAAAAAGCTCGTTTTCTATTTAAATCAAGCTTCAATGAACCAAGGGTTAGGATAGGTTGCACAATACCTGATGCACGACGATTTAGGACATTTAAACGTGCTTCTAACTCTTCAAACTGAAAAGGCTTAACCACATAATCATCAGCCCCAGTACTTAACCCTTCCACCTTATCTTGCCAACTACCGCGAGCCGTTAAGATTAAGATAGGAAAGGTATATTCTTGATCACGTAATTGTCGAATAAGTTCTAAACCATTAGTACCAGGTAACCCTATATCAATCACCGCAATGTCATAATGATTATCTTTCACAGATCGCAATGCTTCATCAGCATTCGCCACTGAACTAACAATATGCCCTAAATCGGATAAACGCACCGTTAAATGGTGTCTTAACAACTGTTCATCTTCTACAATTAATATTTTCATTATGTTCCCACTATTAATTTATATAGCTATTTATTATTTAGCCACGCATAAAGCCATGTTCTCTTAATAAAGCTTCTGTCACACTAGATGACTTCTCTTCACCTTCATTTGCTTTAGTCGCTACTAACAATCGTTCTAAATACCGTGCTAATAAATCTACTTCTAAATTTACTAATTGCCCTACTTTATAAGTACCAAAAATGGTTTCTGCTAAGGTTTGCGGAATAATATTAAGTTCAAAGTCACAATCATTCACCGCATTTACCGTTAAACTGGTACCATCAACTGTAATCGAACCTTTTGCAGCAATATATTTGGCTAACTCTTGAGGTGCTCTTAACTTAAAGAAAACAGAACGTGCTGCTTGTTTAATCTCAACAATTTGCCCCAAACCATCCACATGACCACTGACTAAATGACCACCTAAACGAGTGGTTGGTGTAAGTGCTTTTTCTAAATTAACTTTTTGACCTACTGTTAAATCTTTAAACGTCGTACAACGCAAGGTTTCAGCACTTACATCAGCCCAAAAACCCTGTTTAAGTAACTCAATAACTGTAAGGCATACACCATTGACAGCAATACTATCGCCTAGTTTCACATCTGCTAAATCAAGTTTACCTGTAGCAACTTGTAATCTTAAATCACCTTGTAAAGGTTGTAACTGTTGTATATTGCCAACTGCTTCGATGATACCTGTAAACATATTTATTCAACCTATCAATACTGTAGCAAAAATAATTAATAGTCGACATATTAATTCATTACGCATTATTCTACAAAAAAAGGCTAAGTTGTACACAACTTAGCCTTTTTAATAATTATCTTAATATTACTTAAAATAACCTTTTAACTCTTGCTCAGCCTCTGCTAACTCTTGCTTCGCTTCAGCTAGTTTCTTTTGCTTTTTAGCAATTTTCTTAGCATCACCTTTAGCTTGTGCTTCAGTTAACTCAGTTTGACGCTCAGTTACTTTTTGCTGTTTCTCTGCAATATCTTTTTCTAAATCTTTACGTAAACCAGCATCTGTACAATGTGCTTTCACTTCTGACAATGCTGTTTCTAATCCTGCCACTCGATGAGTATTACCATGAGCTTTTGCATAACTAATTTGTTCTTGAATTTTTTGTGCTTTCAACGAACAACCTGTAGTAGTGTCAGCATAAACAAATGATGACATTGTACAAACAGCCCCTACTAAAGTAATTTTAACTAGGTTCTTAAACACCTTAGTCTCCTTATTAATATCAATTTCAATAATTCCATCACTAACCAGTTATTTTTAAAACAATAAGATAAAAAACAATCTGTTTAGTTACGATTTCTACATTAGACTAATCAGTTCATAATTCCTAGCACAAATTAGCTTTATTCTTTACAAATTATTAAAGTAATTAATTTCTTTAGCTTACTCAGTGCC
>JBEBWU010000078.1:0-7658 GCA_040391985.1 Entomomonas sp.
TTATTAATTTAATGGATCCATTAAGTAGCCTGTTCCCTACCAATGTGCAAGGCGCTACCAATATTCTACAACTAGCTACTACCAGTAAAGTTAAACAAATTAACTATGTTTCCACTATTGCAGTACATCATGCCTTAACTGAACATGATGAAAATCAGCCTGTAGCTGAAACAACCACTATTACTCGCTGGCGTGATCTTGAATTAACTTACGAGCAATCCAAGATTATGGCAGAAAATATTTTCTATCTAGCAAGAGAGCAAGGTGTTCCTATTAATATTATGCGCCCTGCCACCATCACATGGGCAGATACTGAGACGCCATTTATTAATGATGACGCTTTCTTAAAATTCTATAAAGCGTGTTTGGATATTGCTGCCTACCCACACTCCAGCCTAAAAGTTAATTTAGTGCCCGTTGATTTTGTAGCACAGAGTATAACCGCCATTACCCAAACCAACTACGGCAATAGTAAAAACTTCCATTTAGTTTCAGCGGATAGTTTAAATGTAGAACAAATCTACCATTGGTTTATTGAGCTAGGCTGCCAATTACAAGGCTTTGAATTTACTGAATGGCAACAAAAGTTGCAGGATAACTTTGTGGCAGGATTTATTAACCTCTACTTTAAAGAGGGTATGGATAACGGTGGCCATCACCAATATGGTATGGAAAATTTAATCGAAGCTAACCAATCATTCGATATCACAGCTTTTAAAGTGAGCAAAGATTACTTTATCCCACTGATTAATAAGTTTAATAACAAGGAGTCACAATGAATAGTGTGGCCTCATTCAATGTGACTAAACAAAAAGCGGCATGGTGGCGAATTTACCAACCACAGCCTCAAGCTAAACAACGGATTATCTGCTTACCCCATGCAGGTGGCTGTGCTAGCTTCTTTAAAAAATGGACGATGACCTTGCCTAGCTCGATAGAGCTAGTGGCTATTCAATATCCAGGCCGTGAAGAACGCTTAGCAGAGCCGCTAATCAACAATATGGATGAACTAATCGATGGCTTAATAATCGCCTTAACTGAACAGCAGCTATTAGATAAACCCTATCTATTATTCGGTCACAGTATGGGCGGTTATATTGTTTATGAACTGTGTTTAGCACTACGTGAATGCAACTTACCACTGCCCTATCAGCTCGTGATATCAGCCAGTGAAGCACCTACTCATAAGAATACAAGTTCATTACACCTCGATTCTGATCAAGCATTATTAGATGAGTTAGAAAAACTAAATGGCACCCAGTTTTCGTTAGCTACTCACCCTGAACTAGCACAAATGCTATTACCTATTATTAGAAATGATTACCAGTTAATTGAATCATGGCGACCAAAGCCAAACAGTCTCCCGCTTGATATCCCGCTAACCACTTTTATCGCTAGACAGGATACCGAACTTACTGAGGAGCAAGCACTCGCTTGGCAACAACAAACTACCAAAAACTTTCATTGTGAATATTTTCAGGGCAACCATTTCTATCTAATAGAGGAACAAGCAAAGGTTATTCAAGCACTACTCAAAATAGCTAAGCAACAAATGACAAGCCACTACCAATGGACGATGACCCCTTAAATACAAAGCATTGCAGTAACGCTTTTATGTGTGATTTTAGGAAAAATATATGAGATACAAACTAGCTTTAACTAACACCTTAACCAACCAGTCTTTAGTTTGTTTTAATAAAAGTAAAGTAACCAATAATTTGCTATTGGCCAGTGCCTTTTGCTTATCCTTTAGTGCGGTAGCAGAAACTATTGCCGAAGAAGATGAAGCTATTCATTTAGATCAACTTACTGTTACTGCGCGGCATGTTAAAGAGTCTGCCAAAGATATTCCCTTTACCATTAACATTATTGATGACAAACAAATTACTGAAAAAAGAGAAACTACCTTAGAAAAAGCGTTAAACGATACGGTGGGGGTACAGGTAATTAGTAATATGGGTGGGGCTAAATCTATTCGGATGCGTGGTGTAGGTTCTATTCTGCCAATGAGTGGTGATGATAGCTCAGTGAGTATCAATGTTGATGGCATGCCACAATCCATTAACAATACCACCCTCAACTTACTCGATGTAGAACGTATAGAAGTACTAAAAGGTCCACAAGGAACACTATTTGGTCGCAATAGTGAAGCAGGTGCGATTAATATTATTTCTAAAAAACCAACCCGTTATTTAGAAGCAGGCTTTAGAACAGAGCTAGGACAAGACCACCAGAAGCTAACTGAAGGAGTTATTAGCGGCCCTTTAAACGATATGTTAAGTGGTCGTTTTGCGGTTCGTTATGATGAAGCAGACAGTATCTTAGATAATCGTTACGATAATAAGCCTGTTAGTATTCTTAGAAATAAAATGGCAAGAGGCTCATTATTATGGGAGCCATCGGTGGCTACTTCTGTATTATTCACCACCGAAGTAGAAGATGCGATGGGTATGGATAATATGTATATGATGCGTCCTTATAGCCATCACCCTAAAATCGATATTCCTAACGGTAGTGATAAAAGCGAAAAAAATATCTATCGCTTTAATTTAAAAGTAGAACATGAACTTGATAATACCCTATTAACTTCTATTACGGGCTATTCTTATACCAAGCATGATGCTAAATCTCCAATTTATGAAGGCGATTTATACAACCATTTAGTCGGTATGAGACCACCTTCTAACTGGTCATTTTTAACTAAAGAAAATCTTTTTAACCAAGAGTTAAGAATCTCTTCTAAACCAGAAGCACCTATTTTCTGGGTAGCAGGTATTAACTACTACACTAATCACCGCCATAGAGAAACCTATGACGTAGCAGATGTTTTTTACACTACTAACCCAATGAACGCCAATATTAGAAGAAAATTTAAAACTGATAATATCGGCGTATTTGGCGAGGTAACTTACCCCATCACCGATAAATTTAAAGTGACTGCGGGTATTCGCCAATCTTACGAAAAGAAAAACTATCAAGCCAAATGGAATGCTAACGCTATCTATGCAGGTGCGGCACCTCCTGGTACACCATTGATGGCTTTTGATAAACAGAAATTAACCGATCACTATACTACTGGTCGCTTTGGTTTTAACTACCTATTAAACGATAACGCCACCCTTTATGCACTCTACTCAAGAGGTTATAAAACAGGTGGTTTTAATGACGAAGGAACCGACTTTGCGGCCTTAGGCACATCAGATCAAGCGTATAAATCAGCCTATGTAAATGCTTATGAAGTAGGCCTAAAACTTGAAAATGACACCAGTACATTAGGACTAAATACTGCCCTATTCTATAACGATACCAAACGTGAGCATCTAATGGCCTATAACCCTGCTACCTTTGTTTCGGTGGTTGAAAATTATGACACTCGCAGCTTTGGTGCAGAGTTAGATGGCTTTTGGAAAACACCTTGGAATTTAGAAATTATAGGCGGCATAGGCTACACCAACGCTAAAATTGTAGGCACTCCTACCGAAAGTTTAGCCGAAGTTAAAAAACATAACTATGTACCCGATACAGCCAAATGGAATGCCAACTTAACGGTGCTGCACAGCGTGCCACTCAATATAGCTGGGCTAGCATTAGAAACCAGAATAACCAACCGCTATATCGGTTCACGTAAAGCAGATGTGCAAAATAACTTTGGTTTAAAACCTTATAACAAACTCGATGCACGAATTGCGGTTAAAGGTGATAACGCCGAGGTTTATGTATGGGGCGACAACCTCTTAAATAAAACCTATGACCTATGGGGCTACTACATGCCTGCCATGTTCCCAGGCGGCCCAGATGCCACTATTGGCTCGCCAGGCAGGGGTATAACCTTGGGCGTTGGTTTTGCCTACACCTATTAACACTTAATCTCCGCTAGCTACAGCATTAGCTAGCGGCCTATGCAAGGAATAACATATATGCAAAATAATCCCCCGCAAATTTTAATTCTTGGTGGTACGGGCAAAGTAGGTAAAACAGTTTGTGATTATTTATTAAAACATACCTTATGCCAGCTCAGCATTGTTACACGCCATACTAAACCAGATTTAACCGAATATGCCGCTTATGCAACGCGATTAAACTCCCTTAATTTCGATGCATTAAACAAGGAACAACTTAGCCAACACTGCAAGGAAGCAGACCTTGTTATTTCCTGTATCGGCCCCTCACAAATAATCGGCTCAAGCATTGCTGATGTTTGTTACCAAACCGCTACTCCCTATATTGATGCAGGTGGTTATGATCCATTATTAAAGCATCTTAATAATCTAGTGGCTAAAGAGCCTGCTAAAGCACCACTAATTATTAATGCGGGGTTATTACCAGGGCTATCAGGTGTTTACCCTAAATACCTAATAGAGCAATATACCGCTGGCGAAATAATAGTTAGCCTAGAAGTGTCTTATGTAGGTTGTGATGCTTGGAGCTATAACTCAGCATGGGATATTATCGTTGGCTTAGGCGATTTTGGTGAACAACGGGGCTTTTGTTATATTGCTGAAAAGCAGCTTATAAAAGTACCCTTTTATAAAGCTACCCAAAAGAAAACTTTTCCAGCCCCCATTGGCAAAGTGGGTACCATGTTAATCTACTCCGAAGAATTGCGTAGATTAATTAACCAATACCATATTCCCAACCTAAAAGTATATGGCGCTAATATTGGCCCTAAAGCTGCTTTTAGTTGCGCCATTGCTAAAATATTTGGTCAATATAAAACTCCTGAAAAATTGGCTAAAGCTGCTAAACGTCTAGCTTCGGCTTCGGCTAAAGATATGCTTAAGCGTGAGCCTATCTATGCTATTCAAGCTGAAATTAAGCTTACTAATGGTCAGCAAATAACAGGTTCTTTATTAACGGGCGACACCTACTATGCAACAGGTACAGTCATTGCCATTGCTGCTAAATACATGCTAGAAAATAATATTACTGCGGGTGCTTATAGCTTGCACGAAGCTATTCCAAGTGAAGTGATTATCGACCAATTACAAGCACAACAAATTATTCAACTAACCACAACCACCAATAATACCTTAAAAGCATCGGAGGCTACTTAATGACAACCTCTACCATAACAACAGCCAAAATTATTGTTATTGGCGGTACAGGCGAAACGGGGCAACGTATTTTAAACTACTTAAAACAAACTTATCCTGAGTTATTACTCACCTGTGCCAGTCGCCAAAACACTTCTAAGCTACAGGATATACCCTTTGTTAGTATTGATATTAATAACGCACAACAAAGCATAGCGCTATTAAAAGATTATGACCTTGCTATTCTAGCCATCGGCCCTATGGAACGATTACAAGCTAGCCCACACCAACTCTGTTTAGAAGCAGGTATTGATTGTATTGATATTAATGATAGCGCTAGCGCCAGCAAGGCTATTTTAGCGTTACATGAAGCAGCTCAACAAAAGCAATGCAGCATCTATACTGGCATGGGCTTAGCACCTGGTATTACTACCCTAATGTTAATGCAACTGGCTGAGCAAAAACGCTCTAAAAATGCTGTTTATCGTTCTAGGCTTTATATGGGCGCTGCCTATGGTGGTGGTAAAACTAGCCCTTACTCTATGCTGGCTAATTTCTCCAAGAAAATTACGGTATTCCAACAAGGTAAATCACAAACTATTGCTACTCCTTGGAAGAAAGCCCCTTATAAGTTTCATTTCTTTGGTCAAGAAAAACCATTAGCCATGATCCCTTATGGTACACCCGAAGTTATCTCCCTAAGTAATGAGCGCTACGATCAACAAGCTGCTCCTATTAATACGTTAGATAGCCGCTTTCATATTCAGTTTTTCCCAATGGGTATGGCAAAAGCGATTGCTGCTTTTAACCCTAGTGAAAAAACGATTAACTTTTTAGCCAATAAATTTTATAACAGTGGTCAATCGATTAAAAACAAACCTAAAGCAGACCCTGATACTTATATTAATATCTTCCCAGATAACGCCCCCGAACAAGGCTTAATGTTACAAGGTAGTATTTCATCCTACGACCTAACTGCCTTAATGACTTGTGCAGTGACTGACTGTTGGCTAAATAACTGCTTAATTGAGAAAAATGGTGTTTATTCAGTAGAGTTTTTATCTACTACCACCAGAAACAATCTAGCCAAAGCGTTAAATACAAGGGGCATCACTTGGCAAGAAGCTGATACTAAAAAGTTACAAGCAGAAAATAATTACTTTGGTTGGTTAGAATCAAATACACACCAAGTACAAACACTGCGCCATTATGGTAAAAATTGGTATACCGTGGCCAAACAACATCCACGCATGGCCTACTTACAAAAGCATTTCTTATTCCAATCCGAAGTATGGCAAACATTAACAAAACAACTTAATATACTACAACTAACAAAGTTTATTATTAACATGTTAATACGTTGGCAACAACACGGTAAGCAACTAGCGCAATATGCAGCAAAAAGTAATGAATGGAAAAAACTTACCAAAGATCTTAGTATGTTTACTTCTGGTTATAGTTTATTACGTGAAACCATAGGCCAACAACTTGCTTATTCCTATTATCGCAAAATGTTTTTAGAAACGGGCGATATGGAAATGCAATGGTTATGGCCACAAGCAACAGCCTTTGCATTACTAGAAAATCCTGCCCAAGCTGTTTACCAATACTGGTTAGCTTTTTTAGAAAGCTACCAACAATGGGGGCTACTCAATTTTACCCAAACTAAACTAGCAGACGGCAGTTACCATGTGCATATTAACCAATGTATCTATGCTGAAGTTTTTACTAAATTAGATTGCCCTGAACTAGCTAATTTAGTACGTGAAATGGAGCATTATGCCTTTACTAGAATAGCTTCTAAAACCAATTTAATGATCGATTGGCAACAAAAGGATAATGGTGAAACAGCGGTTAATTTAACCATACCAACTGCTACCCTTTGCCAAACTTTAGATAAGGTAAGTAATGGCTAAACTAAATGTGTGCTGTCACTATTCAAAAAAGCTATAAGAGTGTTGGCGGCGCACCTCTTTGGGCAATACCCCAAACTGCTTTCGGAAAGCTGAGCTAAAATGACTAATATTACTATAGCCCATAATAATAGCCGTTTCCGTTACACTATTATCCACCAATAACTGTTTAGCTTTGCTCATTCGCTCCGCCAAAAAATAGGCATAGATACTTTTACCAAAAACCTTTTTAAAGCCTTTTTTTAGTTTACTTTGGTTAAGCCCTACTTGTTTAGCTAACCAATCAATGGTCGGGGCATTACTTAAATCACTCACCAAATAATCACGGGCACTATTAATTTGCTTATATTCTCGATGAGTAAATTCTTGCTTTTCTAAATGACTATCAAAGGTTTTAAAATACCAATTTAGATACTCTAAAACGTTGGCATATAACAGTAAACGATTAGTCACTTTACAATCAGTGTTTTGCATTAAGTGAAATAACTGGCGCGCACATGAAAGTACATTAACATTTTGTTCTATTTGCTGATGATGTAGAAAGAAATTAACTTTTTTATCAAGACAAGAAAATTGAAAATCCATGTCTCCCAGTAAAACATCTAGCAATTCGGGCATTATCATTACTTCTAAATTACAGAAGTCTGCTGAGTGTTGTAAATGAAAAGTCTCACCATCACTAAAGCCAAATGTTAAATCACCTTTTGAGGTA
>JBEBWU010000079.1:0-7612 GCA_040391985.1 Entomomonas sp.
AGCCTTGCTGTATAATGCCTATCTGCTCTGGATTATTAATAAGTTGGTTAGTGAGTTCACCAATTTCTTTCGGGTTAGCGAAACCTTTAGATAATAGTAACTCTTCACCATTAGCAGCCATTAGACGGAAGTGGAAATTACCATCTTTTTCACGGAAACTAACAAAGCGAGCGGTTTTAGCTGATTTTTTCTTTTCTTTTTTAGTGGTAGAGAGTTGTTGGTTAAAACTCCGTAATCCTACTGATTCCCTTAACTCTTGTAAGAAAGGCATGGCTAATTTTCTAGCTTTAGCTGCACCCGCTTGGAGGATTTCTTCAATTTTTTCAGGCTGTGCAATAAGCTCTTGGTAGTGTTCACGAGGTTCTGCTAATTCAGTATTAATCACTGTAAATAATTGTTGCTTAGCTTCACCCCATGCAAGACCATCTTTTAGTTCATTGTAGAAGGTGTTGGTTTGTTCTGGTGTGGCGAATGCTTTATAAATGGTAAATAAATGCGAATTGTGAGGGTCTTTAGCTTCACCCGGTTGTTTTGAGTCAGTAACAATTTTTAAGATAGCTTCTTTTAATTGTTTTTCTGAACTGAATAAAGGAATCGTGTTGTCATAACTTTTAGACATTTTACGACCATCTAAACCAGGAAGTGTGGCTACTGCTTCTTCAATTTGTGCTTCTGGTAAAGTAAATAATTCCTTACCTTGACCAAATAGCATATTGAAACGTTGCGCGATGTCTCTAGCCATTTCTACGTGCTGTACTTGGTCTCGACCAACAGGAATTTTATGGGCATTAAACATAAGAATATCTGCTGCCATTAGTATAGGATAGCAAAATAACCCCATAGTAATACCTGCATCAGGATCTTCATTTTGCTCTAAGTTTTTATCGACAGAAGCTTTATAAGCATGTGCCCGATTAAGTAAACCTTTGGCAGAAACACAAGTTAGTAACCATGTTAGTTCAGGTATTTCAGGGATATCTGATTGACGGTAAAAAGTTACTTTTTCAGGATTAAGACCACTGGCTAACCAAGTAGCTGCTAATTCTAAGCGTGACTTTTGAATACGAGCAGGATCATCGCATTTAATAAGCGCGTGATAGTCGGCTAAAAAATAAAATGAATCAACATCTGGTTGGCGGCTTGCCATGATAGCTGGACGAATAGCACCAGCATAGTTTCCTAAATGAGGAGTACCTGTTGTTGTAATACCTGTAAGAACACGAGTTGTCATAATATTATCGCTTACTGTAAATAAATTATTGAAGATAAGGGGTTACTAATTCTTTTAAATCATTTAAACGGCCATGAAAGAAATGACTACACTCAGGCACAGTTAATAATGTATGGGGTTTAGTTAATGAGTTAGCCCAATCATAAACAGTTTGTGGATTAACGACTTCATCTGCTTCTGGTTGAATAATTAATAGAAGGCTTTGTTCAGGTAGCCTACCATCAATATTAAAGCGTTCAACAGGAGGCGCAATCATCACTAATTGTTTAATAGCAATAGCTTGTTGTTCTAGTTCGCCAGCTAAACAAGCTGCTACACAAGAGCCAAAAGAGAAACCCATAATAATAATAGGTTGTTTAGGATTTTTTGCTTGTAGCCATTCAAAAGCAGCTTGAGCATCAGCGATTTCACCTTCGCCCTCACCATAACTGCCCTCACTTTTACCAACGCCTCTAAAATTAAAGCGTAAAGTACTCCAACCATTATCTCTGGCTGTACGTTGTAAAGTGGCTACAACTTTATTATGCATAGTTCCTGCATACAATGGATGAGGATGACATACCAGAGCAATGCCCTTAGCATCAGGCTGTTCAAGGTATAAAGCCTCAAGTTTACCAGCAGGCCCGTCAATAAATAATACAATTTCTTGAGCTGACAACGTTAAACTCCGTGTCCAAAACATTAATATATTGGTAGACTATATAAAGAATAAATTTTAAAGCAAAGTATTTTTGTTTTATACAATTACTTTGTAATATTTCCTTGTATGGCTAATTATACTGAAAGAGAGGCATGATGATGGAGATGGGGTTAGTTGTAATTATTGCTATCGTAGCATTTTTAGTAGGCATGTTTGGTGGCTTTTTAGTCAGCAAGGCTACTGGAGGTAGTGATCGTTCTGGCAATTTAAAAAATCAAATGGAGAGTTTAGAAGAGCGCTTTACTGATTATCAAAGCGAAGTAGCGAACCATTTTAATAAAACAGCTAATATTGCTCAAAAGCTTTCTCAAGATTATCAAGAAATGCAAGCACATTTAGAACATTCTGTAGAAGCATTAGTATCTGATAATGAGTTACGCGCAAGATTAATATCAGAAATTAAAGCGAATGATCAAAAAGCATTAGATTATTCAGCAGAAGGTGCTGAAGAAGCTAATACAGCAGAGCCTGTGACAGTAACAACTTATAATGATATTCCAAGAGATTATGCACCAAAGGCTCCTGGTGAACCTGGAACATTAACAGAAGAGTTTGCCGTTAAACATAAATAAATTAAAAGCCCCTATAATAGGGGCTTTTTAGTAGTAAAGAGAGGTTAATCACAGTCTCCACCATCACCCCCATTGTCGTCTTCATCGTCCTTGAAATTATCATCTCTATAGTTCTTATTGCGATTATCAGTAACGTCAAAAATATTTTTGAAGCTAAAAGTAACTGGGTAGAAGAAATGAAAGACAACTAAAAAAACAAAAGTAAATATGGGTAAAAAAATTGAATGTTGTTCTAGAGGTAACAAGGTAATTGATGGAAAAAGTATTATACGAACAAAAAGAGGAACGAAAGGTGGTATTAAATAGATAGCCATTAAAACAATAAGTGAATAAGCCATAGGTCTTTTTACACAGTAAACAGCTACAAGACCATATAGAAGTAATAAAAAAATTCTTCCACCATTAGTATCAAGATTTTTTCCCCTTTCCATTTGTGACTATCCATTTTTATGGCTTTATATGATTATTGTATATTATGGTTAATAAGACAATTAATTATTTAAGATATTGATATATAATGATTTGTAGTATATTTGAGTGAGGTATACAGGTTTTAAAGTTAATAATAGAGAGACATTATCTTTGTTATAGGGAATTACTTAAATATATCTTAATAACTCAAAAATGATAGTTGTTTTATTGTTTTAACTATAGGGATATTTGGTTATTTCAGTTATTATTTGCCTAAAATTTATAAGTTAACGTTAATTAAAAAGTTTTGTAAAGATGACTGATAATAAACCATTGATAGGTATTGATTTAGGGACAACAAATAGTTTAGTTGCCGTATGGCGTGAGGGTAAAGCTGAACTTATACCCAATGTATTAGGTGATTATTTAACACCTTCAGTAGTAAGTATTGATAATGATGGACAAATTTTAGTAGGGAAGTCTGCAAAGTCGAGATTAATTACTCATCCATTGGCAACTATCGCTGCTTTCAAACGGTTTATGGGAACAGGAAAAACCTTTTCTCTAAATGGTCAACAATTTACTTCAGCAGAATTATCCGCATTAGTATTAAAATCGTTAAAGCATGATGCAGAGGCTTTTTTAAATTGTTCTGTAGTAGATGTCGTTATCTCTGTGCCTGCGTATTTTAGTGATGAGCAACGTAAACAAACGCAATTTTCAGCAGAGCTTGCTGGATTAAATGTTATTCGCCTTATTAATGAGCCAACAGCAGCGGCTATGGCTTACGGTCTAGATGAAAATAAACCAGAACATTCATTAATTTTTGATTTAGGTGGTGGTACATTTGATGTTACGGTCTTGGAGTATGATCCTCCTTTAATAGAGGTTCATTCTTCTACGGGTGATAATTTTTTAGGTGGGGAAGACTTTACACAGGTGTTATTAGATGTCTGTATACAGCAGTGGCAGATTGATAAAAAACAAATAGATGCCACCTCTTTAGCAAGGTTGCAAGAGGCTGTAGAGCAGGTTAAATGTCGATTAGGTCGTGGGGATGAAACGCTCAAATGGCAATGGCAGGATAAAGAGTGGACATGGGTGCTAAATGAGAATATAGCAAAAAAAATATGGACACCTTTGTTAGCAAAAGTAAGAGCACCTATTGAGCAGGCGCTTAGGGATGCAAAAATATCGGCTGAAAAAGTTGATAGGGTTATTTTAGTGGGCGGTTCTACGCGTTTAGGTGTTGTACAACAAATGGTTTCTACTTTATTTGGGAAACTACCTTATCGTCATCTTGATCCCGACACAGTTGTTGCTTTAGGTGCTGCTAGTCAAGCAGCTTGCTGGGCTAGAGATAAAGCAATAGAAGAAGTGATTTTAACCGATGTTTGCCCTTATACATTAGGTATTGCTAGTCGTCGAGATGATATACCAGAGTTGATGTTTTCCCCTATTATTGAAAGAAACACAGTTATTCCAGCTTCTAGAGTAGAGCGTTTTAGTACCACTTATGCAGGCCAAGATAAGGTAGAAATCAAGGTCTATCAAGGTGAAAGACCCATAGCAAAAGATAATATTTTAGTAGATTCTTTTATGGTCAATGTGCCTGTAAGTAGGGAGATTGTCGATTTTGAGATACGTTTTAGTTATGACATTAATGGGTTGTTAGAGATTGATGTATTATTTGGCAATAACGACGCTAATCATTCTCATGTAATAGATCGCAGTCCTATAGGTTTAACAGAAGAAGAGCGACAAAAGAGCCATGAGAGATTAAGTAAGTTAAAAATTCATCCTCGTGATACATTACCTAATAGAACGTTGTTAGCTAGACTTGAGCAGGCATGGGAACAAACGTTAGGCGATGAACGAGAGAGAGTCTCTGTATTATTATCAAGCTTTATACAAGTATTGGAAAAACAAGATAATTCTAAAATCTCTATAATGCGTAAGGAGCTTAGTGAGATTTTAGATCAACTAAGGTTATAAAGGTATTACATTAGGGTAAGTAATTAGCTACTTACCCTAAATTATTTAGGGGGTGGGCCATATTCATTTTGTGTTGCTTGGCCAGGTATCAATATTATAGCTAATATAGCCAAGCCTCGTGTTATTAATGCAATAATAATAAACAATAAAAAGAAGCTTGTTGAACGTCCAATATCATGCAGTCTTCTAGTAGTTATCACATAAAATCGAAAACCACAAATGATAATGGCTGTAGCTATATAAAACTCAGAAAAAAAGCCATCAGAAATGGATATTAATAACATTACTAATACAAAGCAGAAGGCAGCCAATAAAAATAGCAGTACTAACTGTCCCATATATTCAACACGTCCTATCCTTCCTCTGGCAGAAAGTAGCTTAAGAAACCGATTTTTAAAATTATCAGCTGTATTTTCAATGTCATTATCAACATCTAAATCTGAAGAGGGGGTTAAGGCTAAAGATAGTTTAGTAAAAATGTTTGGTTTTTTATAACTTAATAAAGTTTCAGCTGTTAAGCGTGAAAGTATAGAGTCGTTGATATTATTACGTAATTTATTTAAATAGCTTATTTGAGCGGTTGATAAAGCTTTTTTATTTCTAGCAAGTTGTATCCAAAAATCAATAAACTGTCTTGAGTCTGTAGATTTAAGCCGTAAAAAGGAGTGTTCTTTTAACTTTGGTGAGTTATTTTCTCTTAGTTTATAAATAGATTCTGCTAAATAACTTCTAGCCACTAAATCATTTGCAATATTTATTACTTGCTGTCTTTGATGGTCTTTAAGTTGTGGGAGATCTTGTAGAGCTATGCAAAGTAATATTAGTTCTTCAGGTAATTCTTTTTTTAACAAATAGTAAGCATATTGATACTGTAATGAGATAAATAATAGGCTAGTATTTTGTTGCAAGGGAGATAGTTCAAAATATTGTTGGCAACTAAATTGATAAATTAGCAATAAAGAAGAAGTATCGGAACCTGGTGTTAACCAATCCAATAATTTCTCTTTCCATTTATCAGTATTAGTTTGATTAGAAAGTTCTTGCATTGCACGGATATATTCATCAACCCAGTGATTATTGTTAGCAGGCAAAGTATGTAGCCAACTTTTATGATTGATTAATAAGTTATTATTAGAAGGAGATAACAGATTAATAATAAATAGAGTGAGTTGTTGCCATAACCAAATATTTTGTGACGAGTTATTATCGGGTCCAATATCTGCTGGCTTGAGCCATTGCATTTGGTAACATTCGATAATATGTAGAAAAAATAGATAACTATTTATAAAACCTTCAGGAATATCAGAAAAATAACCATATTTTTTTAAAGTGGCTAATGGATTTACTTCATACCAACGCAGTCGATTTAACCAAAGATCAATAAGGTTTTTGGTTTGAGGGTTATTTAAATTTAAAGCTTTTAGCGTGTTATGTGCTTCTTTATTTTCATTGAATAAGCAGTCTTTTACAGCAGAGATTGTTGGGTCATTTGCAAATAGCGCTAGTAGTTGAGTAGCTTGTTGTTTAAATTGTTCTAAAATAAATAGATGTATAGGCATTTCTCCATCACTACGCTCATGCAAAATGAGTTGTAGTAATGACTCATCACCATATTTTAAAATCCAAGCATAATAATAAAGTTTGTAAACAGCTAAATCATTATGGTTTTTTCTTAAAATAGAGTAAGTGAATTTAATATTGTCAGTTTCTAAATGATCATTAATAAAGTCTTGGGCTATAGGTAATGTAGCATAATTATAAATACTTGCTAAACGTAAGGAGGAGAAAGCTGTTTTGGTGGTTAATATCCAGTTAGTACGTTCGGTTAATGGTTTGTTCAGAGCAAGTATTAATAAGGGTAAATAATCAACAGAAAAGCGATGGCAATAATTAATCGCCATTTCTTCTGCCTGCGGTAACTTGTTGGCCAGATTTAACCAAAGAGGATATGCTCGCTTATATTGTTCTGATAGATCATATTGCGTAGCTTGCCAATATTGCCAATCGATTATTTCTTGGGGATCAGTTGTGATCGATAATTGTTGTTCAATATAGTGAGTCCAGTTGCTACTGCTAATACCTGCAAAACATAACCATTGGGTTATTAGTTTTAATAAAGAAGGTTCAGAAGGAATATAGATAGTGCAGTGGTTATTTAAAAATTTATATAGAACGTGTGGTGGCTCATTATTGGCGATGATATTACAGGTCACAAAATACCAGATAACATCTTGCTGTACCTCAAAAGGTAAATGACTTAAACAAGAGTAGTCAAATAAATCAGGTTTAGAAAATTGTTTAAGTCGTTCACTAACATCCCTTGCAGTGACTGTATCTAAATCTAATAAACGGCTCTGCCAATTTAAGCGGTTTATTAAAATATTTATACATTGATGAGAGTGGATATAAACGTTTAATATTTCCCATAGTAAAGGCCAATAAACGTGTTCGATGATCGCTAAGGGTTGTTGGTTTAATACTTCATCTATCCAGCTATGCCATGCTTCTGGGGTAAGCCTACGGCTGCTATCTGCTAATAATGCTTTATAACTAGCTAATATCTCTTCCGTTATTATTTGCTTCTGATCAACAGGTTGTTGCTGTTGTTCGGTAATAAGTTGATTTGTTGTCGCTAGTTTTAACGCTTCTTCATAAGCTTCACGCAGTTTTCTAAAGCCTTCAGGATCAGTTTCAGGATGATAC
>JBEBWU010000080.1:0-7605 GCA_040391985.1 Entomomonas sp.
AGTAGCCAACTTCCACCCTTCAACCTGCTTAAAATCAACTGATTGTACTGTGGATGGTCGTTGATAATCAGGACCAATAGCACAACCTGCCAGTACACCTACCAATACAATTGATAATGTTTTTATATAAAATCTTTGGTTCATGCTGTTTCTCCCGAGACATCATGAGCATTTTTTTTAGGGTGACGACGACG
Organism: Entomomonas sp.; assembly: GCA_040391985.1. Taxonomy (GTDB): domain Bacteria; phylum Pseudomonadota; class Gammaproteobacteria; order Pseudomonadales; family Pseudomonadaceae; genus Entomomonas. Next base: position 195 of record JBEBWU010000080.1, read on the forward strand.
CCACCAATTACTTAAGCTGTCAAAATATAAATAAACCACAGGGGTGGTATATAAAGTTAATAATTGACTCAAAATCAAACCACCAACAATTGTGATACCTAACGGCTGACGCATCTCTGCTCCCTCTGCCCCACCAAGCATTAAAGGTACAGCACCTAAGATAGCAGCCATTGTAGTCATTAAAATAGGTCTAAACCTAAGGATACTAGCCTCTTGAATAGAGGTTCGTGAATCCATGCCCTGTTCTCGTTCAAATTGCAAAGCAAGATCGATCATTAAAATAGCATTTTTCTTAACAATACCAATTAATAAAAATAGCCCTAATAATGAAATTAGACTAAAAGGAGTTTTTAACATCATTAATGCTAACAAAGCGCCTACACCTGCTGATGGTAATGTAGAGAGGATAGTTAAAGGGTGAATATAACTCTCATAAAGAATACCTAATACGATATATACAATAATAAGTGCCATAAAAATCATTAACGGCTGTCCTGCCATTGAGGCCTGGAACGCACTACCTGCGCCACCTATTTTTGCTTGAATTTCTTTAGGAATATTCAACAAGGCAACTTTTCTATCTATTGCTTTCGTTGCCTCATCTAGATTAACACCTGTTGCTAAATCAAAAGAGATATAAGAAGAAGCAAACTGCCCTTCATGTTGTACACGATCCTGTTGCAGGCTGTAATCATAATGGGTAAAAGCTGACAGAGGAACTCGCTTACCATCTTGAGTAATCACTTGTAAATCTTTAAGCATATCTGGATATTGAGCATATTGAGGATTTACTTCCATCACTACACGGTACTGGTTAAGGCTATTAAAAATAGTAGAGATTTGCCTTTGACTGAATGAGTTATTTAATACATCCATCACTTCACTCATGTCTATTCCTAAACGCTTAGCCAATTCTCGGTCAATGGTTAAAGAAATTTGCTGTGCGCCTTCATTGTCATCAGCATCGACATTGGTAATCTGAGGAATTTCACGGAAAGCATCCGCTACTTTAATTGTCCACGTTCTTAATAGATCAAGATCATCACCTAGTAATTGATATTCAGTATCTGAACTTTGATTTTGACGCATATTTAATTGAATATCTTGGGCAGCCATTAAAAACATTCTAGCACCTGCTACTTTGGGTGCATTATCACGTAATCTGTTAATAATATCTTGAGCACTTTCCTTACGATCACTTTTTGGTTTTAAACGTACTACCATCATCGAGTTATTAACGCTATTACCACCACCAATAAAACCTGCTACATTCTCTACTGCTGGATCACTTAATACATACTTACGCAATTCATCTACTTTTGGTTGCATAATTTGAAATGACATAGCATCGTCACCTCGTATAAATCCCCACAACACCCCTGTGTCCTGTTCAGGCAATAAGGTTTTAGAAATAGCTATATATAAGTAGACATTTACCCCAATAGTAATAAATAAAATAATCAACATTAACCTAGAGTGCCTTAATGCCCAGCCTAAGCTAACTCGATAATAACCAGTTACTTTACCAAAAAAATTATTAAACCCTTGTTGCCAACGGCTAGGTTTTTTGTCTAAATCTTGTTTTTTTAACCATCTTGCACATAGCATAGGGGTTAACGTAAGTGAGACAAGCAAAGAAACCACAATAGTTACTGATAAGGTAATAGCAAATTCTTTAAATAATTGAGACAGTAAACCACCGGCAAATAGTAATGCCAAAAACACCGCAACTAATGATGCATTCATCGATATTAAAGTAAAGCCAACCTCTTTCGTACCTCGTAATGCGGCTTGTAAAGGACTCATCCCCTCATCAATATAACGGGCAATATTTTCAAGTACCACAATGGCATCATCAACCACCAAACCTGCCGCTACAATTAAAGCCATTAATGATAGGTTGTTTAGCGAAAATCCCATCAAATACATTACTGTAAATGTACCTATTATCGATACGGGTACTGCTAATGCTGGAATAAGTGCTGCACGCCAATGCCCTAAAAATAATAATACAACTAAAATTACTAAAATAACCGCTATAATAAGGGTATGTTCTGCTTCACTTAAAGTAGCTTGAATACCTGCCGAACGATCCATTGCTATATTTAATGCAACACTAGAAGGAATGGCAGCCTTTAACAGTGGCAATGCATCCTTAATCCCTTTAATGGTTTCAATAACATTGGCACCTGCTTCTTTATTAATAATCAAGATAATGGCGTCTTCATTATTGTAATAACCAGCGTTATACCTATTCTCTACAGCATCATAAACCCTAGCTACATCCTGTAAACGAATAGCAGCACCATTATCGTAGCGAATTACAATAGGTTTATATTGGTCAGCTTTAGTTAATTGGTCATTGGCTGTAATTTGCCACTGATATCGATCATTCTCTACAAAGCCTTTAGGTTTTCTTAAGTTTGAGTTAGCAATGGCTTGCCTTACTTCTGATAAAGAAACATTATAATGAGCTAATAATTTAGGCTCTAATTCAACACGTACAGCAGGTAATGAACTCCCCCCTACTTGTACATCACCAACCCCTGTTACTTGTGATATTTTTTGGGCAACAATGGTAGAAGCCACATCATATAATTGCCCTTTACTTAAAATATCTGAAGTTAATGTCACTAACAGAATGGGAGCTTGTGATGGGTTAACTTTACGATAAGTGGGATTATTAGGCATACCACTGGGCAATAAGTCACGTGCCGCATTAATTGCGGCTTGTACATCCCTTGCAGCATCATTGATATCACGCTTCAAATCAAATACAAGCATAATCCGTGTAGAACCCTGACCACTGCTAGAGTTCATTTGTTGCACCCCTGAAATACTCCCAAAGGCTCGCTCTAAAGGAGTGGCAACCGTAGCAGCCATCACCTCAGGGCTCGCACCTGGTAAACTAGCATTTACCGTAATTACTGGAAAATCCATTTCTGGTAATGGAGCAACAGGTAGTAATCTAAAACACAACAACCCCAATAACAGTATCGCCACATTAAATAACATGGTAGCGACTGATCTAAAAATAAATGGGGCTGATAAATTCATATTATACTTCCTCAGCTACAGCGTGTTGCTTAGGATGTGTATTAAGTGACAATCTATCAAAGAATAAATAAATAACAGGCGTAGTAAATAAGGTCAGCAATTGACTTAATAGTAAACCACCCACCATTGAATAACCCAATGGTTGACGTAACTCAGCACCTGAACCTGTAGCCAACATCAAAGGAACTGCCCCAAATAATGCTGCTAATGTAGTCATTAAAATAGGTCTAAATCTCAATAATGCAGCTTGGTATATAGCCTGCTCTGCCGTTAGACCTTGATGACGTTCTGCTTCTAAAGCAAAGTCAATCATCATAATGGCATTCTTCTTCACAATACCGATTAAAAGAATAATACCAATAATCGCAATTAATCCTAACTCATTGCCACTCATTATCAATGCTAGCAATGCACCCACTGCTGCTGAAGGCAATGTTGAAAGAATAGTAATTGGGTGAATATAACTTTCATATAACACACCTAATACTATATACATAGTGACAATAGCGGCCAAAATTAAGAATAAGGTGCTAGAGAGTGAAGCTTGGAAAGCCTCCGCTACTCCTTGGAATTTCATTTCTACAGAATCAGGCAAACCAATATCAGCTTTAACTTTATTAATGATTTCTACGGCCTCACCAATAGAAACACTACTCGCTAAGTTAAATGATAGAGTAACTGCTGGAAACTGACCAATATGGTTGATTACTAATGATGCAGGTCGAGACTCCATTTTTACTAAATTAGTTAATGGCACTTTATCACCATTAGCCGTTACTACATGTAGATTCTTTAAAGCTTCAATACCTTCTGTATTAGCATTATTAGCCTCTAGTACAATACGGTACTGATTGGCTTGAGTAAAAATAGTAGAAATTTGTCGTTGTCCATAAGCATCATAAAGTGTATCAACAATATCAGATACTTTAAGCCCTAAACGACTTGCCATATCACGATCAATATTTAAATAGACTTGTAAACCTTGATCCTGTAAATCACTATTTACATCAACTAGTTCTGGCTGTTGATTTAAGGTATCTACTAGAATTGGTGTCCACTCTCTTAATAACACTTCATCAGGTGAGTTTAAAGTAAATTGATACTGGGTACGGCTTACTTTATCTTCAATACTTAAATCCTGAATAGGCTGCATATACAGACGAATGCCCGTTACTTTATTTAATTCTGGCTGTAACTCTTCAATAATTTCAGTCGCTGTAACACTACGTTCACCATGAGTTTTAAGATTAATTAAAATACGACCACTATTTAGTGAAGTATTATCACCATCAACCCCAATATAAGAAGATAAACTAACCACATTAGGATTTTTTAAGATCACATCTACTAAACGCTGTTGCCTTTCAGCCATTGCTTTAAAAGAGATATTTTGTGGCGCTTCTGAAATCCCTTGAATAACACCTGTATCCTGTACAGGGAAAAAACCCTTTGGAATAACTAAGTAAAGCAACACAGTAAACACAAATGTAGCTATGGCCACTAATAAAGTAGCTGTTTGATGACGTAATACAAAGGTTAATCCTGTCGCATAATGTTTGATTAACCAATCAATAACCTCACCACTTTTTTGATAAAACTTACCTTGTTTTTCTTCTGGAGTATGCCTTAATAATTTAGCACACATCATGGGTGTTAACGTTAAAGACACAACTAATGAAATTAAAATAGCTACCGCTAAGGTGATGGCAAACTCTCTAAATAAACGCCCTACCACATCCGCCATAAATAAAAGTGGAATCAATACTGCAATAAGTGAGAAGGTTAAAGAAACTAATGTGAAACCAATTTCTCTAGCACCTTTTAATGCCGCTTCTAAAGGTTTATCCCCTTCTTCCAAATGCCTAGCGATATTTTCTAACATTACAATCGCATCATCTACCACAAACCCTGTGGCAATAGTTAATGCCATTAACGTTAGATTATTAATCGAAAAACCTGCAAGGTACATTACACCAAATGTACCTACGATAGATAAAGGTACAGCAATGGAGGGAATTATAGTGGCTGATACATTACGTAAAAACAAAAAGGTCACTAATACCACTAGCATAATGGCCATAAACATTTCATGCTGTACGCCGCTAATGGAATCACGAATAGTGATAGTTCGATCTGTTAACTCTTTAACATCTACCCCTGTAGGCATTGTAGCAGTTAACTGAGGTAAAACTGCCTTGATATTATCAACAACATTAATAACATTGGCTTCAGGTTGGCGTTGAATATTTAATAAAATGGCCTCTTTTTGATCAGCCCATGCTGCTAAACGGTCATCTTCTCGTCCATGACTAATAGTAGCAACATCACCTAACCTTAATACTGCACCATCTTGATACCCCAAAATCAAATCTTCATAAGCTTTGGCAGAAGCTAATTGGTCATTGGCATCAATCATTGATTGGCGTGTAGGGCCATCTAAAGTACCCTTTGGCTGATTAATATTAGCACTGGTAATTAAGTTTCTAACATCATCCATACCCAAGCTATAAGCAGCTAATTTTTGTGGATCTACTTTGACGCGAACGGCTGGTTTTTGTCCCCCTGCAATACTGACCAAACCAACCCCAGAAATTTGTGCTATTTTTTGTGCCATACGGGTATCAACTAAATCTCGAACAGTAGGCAATGGCAACGTATCCGAAGTAATGGCAAGCGTTAAAATAGGTGTATCAGCTGGGTTTACTTTGTTATAAACAGGAGGTGCAGGTAAATTACTAGGTAAATCATTAGTTGCAGAATTAATAGATGACTGTACTTCTTGCTCTGCAACAGATAATTCAGTATCTAATGAAAATCGTAAAGTAACAATGGATACCCCATTAGCACTGGTAGATGACATTTGTGCAAGTCCTGCCATCTGTCCAAATTGTCTTTCTAAAGGTGCAGTTACTGCGCTACTCATTACCTCAGGACTAGCACCTGGATAATAAGTAACTACCCGAATAGTAGGATAATCTACTTGAGGTAAGGCTGCCACTGCCAACATTTTATAGGCGATAATACCTGATAGCATCAACGCTATCATAATCAAGGTAGTAGCAACAGGACGCAGAATAAATGGGCGCGAAATATTCATTATTATTACTCGCTTGTTTCTGCGTTCTCTGAAGGTTGAGGCTTCTCTTCTGTATTCTCTACAGTAGTTGGTATATCTTCACTATTAACCACTTCCACTTGGCTATCTTCACGGAGTCGGTCAGTTCCCTCTAGAACTACTTTCTCCCCTACTTTTAAGCCCTCTATAACAATAGTTTTATCGGCATCACTACGACCTAAAGTAATATAGCGCAGATGAACTTTATCACCCTCTACCACATACACAAAAGTTCCTTTATTACCATATTGTACAGAGTCAGTAGGAATAATTAATTGCTTATCTAAAGTAGTTAGCTTCAGTTTGATATTCACAAATTGATTAGGGAATAACATACTATCTTCATTAGCAAAACGAGCTTTAACTAAAATTGTCCCTGTACTGGTATTAATTTGGTTATCTAATGTTTCAACTGTACCTGTGGCTAATAAATGAGTATTCGTACTATCCCAAGCCTCTACAACTAAATCTTCCCCTTTTGCTAAACGGCTAACTACCTCAGGTAATTGAGCTTCTGGTAAAGTAAAGGTTGTAGAAATTGGCTGGGTTTGAGTAATGGTTACTAGGGGTGTGGTATCTCCCACTTTTACATAGTTACCAATATCAATTTGTCTTAATCCTAAACGACCTGTAATGGGGGCTTTTATTTGAGTAAACTCTAAATTAAGCTCTGCATCTTTTAACTGTGCTTGACTCGTTAATACTGAACCTTGATATTGATTAACTAAAGCTACTTGCGATTCGTAAGTTTGTTTAGCAATGGAGTCTTGTTTAATTAACTTTTGATAACGAGTTAATTCAGAGCGTGCATTCTGCAATAAAGCTTGATTCTGTTGTACAGAACCTTTTGCTTGCTGTAACGCTGCTTCATAAGGTCTTGGGTCAATAACTGCTAACAAGTCATTTTCTTTAACCTGTTGCCCTTCAGTAAATAGTACTTTTACTAGCTCACCTTGTACACGGCTTACAATATTGACTGTGTTATAAGCAGTTACCGTACCCAGTGCATTTAAATAAACTGCAAACTCACCTTCTTTAACAGGCTCAACCCTGACAGGCACCACATTACTGAACATTCCCATACCCCTTCTACCAGCAGGTGCTGTGTCTTGTCCTGAAGTAGAAGAAGTTGATTTACTCCACCAAAAACCTCCAATAATAATGAGTACGATAATTACACTAATAATTATCCATTTCTTTTTAGAAGTTGCTTGGTTAGTTTGCATGTTATCTTGTTTA
>JBEBWU010000081.1:0-7599 GCA_040391985.1 Entomomonas sp.
GCAGCTCTAATTAACAGAAAAAGGCTTAGTTTCTTCAGGCTGGCATAACTGGTTTAAAGCAACCACCCAAGAAGGTGTATCATTTAAACAAGGAATCAACTCAAAACTGGTTCCACCAGCCGCTAAAAACTGCTCACGACCACGAATACCAATCTCCTCCAAAGTCTCTAAACAGTCAGCCACAAATGCAGGAGACATGACCAGTAAACGTTTTACACCTTTAGCAGCTAACTCGTCTAAATGCATATCGGTATAAGGCTCAATCCACTTAGTACGTCCTAAACGTGATTGAAAAGAAACTGACCACTTATCACTCGCTAAACCTGCCTGCTCAGCAAATAACTCTGCTGTTTTTAAACATTGAGTGCGATAACAAACATCAATATGTTTTTGATCTATTTGGCTGCTATGAGTCGCCTGCAAATTATGCTGACTGTCCTTAACCAACTTATAAATATGCCGCTCAGGAATACCATGAAAGCTAAACAGCAAATGATCAAAATCTTGCTTCATTGCTTCCTGTGCACTACTCACTAAAGCATGAAGATAACGAGGCTGATTATAAAAAGGCTCTAACAACTTAAATTTAAAAGATAAACCATATAACTTCACCACTCTTTTTACTTCTTCTAAAGCAGTTGTTACCGTACTCTCTGCAAATTGTGGATAAAGTGGAGCTAATGTCACCTGCTCAACACCTTGTTTTTTTAATCCCAATAATACTGACTCAATACTAGGCTCACCATAACGCATTGCTAATGCTACTGGCCCGTGCTGCCAATGTAGCTCCATCATCTTCTGTAAGCGTTCGCTTAACACCACTAATGGTGAACCTTCATTCCACCAAATACTTTGATAAGCATGAGCAGAAGCCTCTGGACGCTTAATTAAAATCATTGCCACCAATAACCTACGAACTGGCCAAGGCAAATCAATCACATAAGGATCCATTAAAAACTGTTTTAAATAAGGCTTTACATCCTCTGCTTTTGGAGACTTTGGTGAACCTAAATTCATTAACAACAATGCGTGATTTGACATAAAATTCCTCAAAAAAGCAGCTACCACATCACCATGTAACAACTGCCATTCAACCCAAACTACTTATTCATATCGTGCAAACTGCCACCTTGACAAAGCGGGCTTTCAGGAACTGTTGACAAACCTTCACGCTGCCACTCACTCACTGTATAAGCATGAATAGCCAAACTATGAATCTGCTGCATAATATCACCCAATGCAGCATAAACTTGCTGATGGCGCTTAACCCTAGACACCCCATCAAATAAATCACTCACTATAATCACCTTATAGTGCGTTTGCTCGCCTCTATGGTGAAAATGACTTTCATCCTCTACCACAAAATGCTTAGGTGAAAAAGCCGCTACTAGAGCGGCATCGATACGATCTTGCATAATATCTACTTATCGTGTTCTTTTTAAAGGAACCTTTAATTCCTTAGCCATGCTTTCAATGATGTTATTAATTTCAGGAGCAGCATTCTCCATCACTTTCTTATGAATCAACTGTTCAGTTTGCATCGTTACCACAGGTAATTGCTTCAACATCTTTTGGCCTGTTGGAGACTCATAAAACTCAATCAACTGAGCTAACTCAGCATCTGTAAAATTACTAGTATATAACTTAACCACATCTGGCTTAATCACATCCCAACCAATAGCCTTATCTAACACAGCATTTGCTTGGCCTTGATAACGCTCCAACACAGATACCTTACTTTGAGGCGCCTTACTTACTTCAAATAACTGATTAAGCATAGTTTGTACTTGCATATAAGCAGGTGTAGTCAACTTATCAGCATGAATAATATCTAAAAACTTAGCGGCTTTTTGATCATAAGACATAGCTGCAATAGTTTGTTGAGCAGGTGTTAACTTTGGTTTAGCAGATTCAGTCGCACAACCAGCTGCCAACACAATAGCACCAGCAACACAAATATTACGTAACGTGGTTGAAATCATCATTCACATATCCTTCTTTTTACTGGGATGTTTCTATATAAAAACATATATTAGATTATTTTAATGCCCAACGTCCATAAAATACTCCACTCTTTAACGACCAAATGTAACAATATTAATACCACTCAAAACATTGCAACAACTCCCTCCTCCATACTGCTGTTGTCCTAGACAATCGTCTAAGAAGCATATTTATTTAAAACTAAATGTAATAAATTATGCACTAACCATTACCCAACCAGCAAAAGATTGCTATCATAGCCGTCGATAAAGCCTATAGAGATATACCATAGCTTACTCAGTAAAAGGTCTATAATGAATATTCCCAATATACTCACGGTTCTTCGCGTTGTTCTGATTCCAATATTTGTACTTATCTATCTACTACCGTTTAAATGGGTCTATTTAACTGCTAGTATCATCTTTGCTATTGCCTGTATTACTGACTGGTTTGATGGTTACCTAGCCAGACAGTGGAACCAAACTACCCCTTTTGGTGCTTTTCTAGACCCCGTAGCTGACAAACTTATTGTAGCGGTAGCACTTGTACTCCTAGTAGGCAGTCACTCACGGGTTATTCATGGCACTATGGTAAACCTTTGCTTAACACTCTCTGCCATTATCATTGTTGGTCGTGAAATCGTAGTATCTGCACTTAGGGAATGGATGGCCGAACTAGGCGCACGTACCAATGTTGCTGTATCCAAACTAGGCAAATGGAAAACTGCTGCGCAAATGCTAGCACTTGTTATCCTACTGGCTAACCCTCCCAAGCTCACTGCATGGGTAATTACAGGTTATATACTACTAGGTATCGCCGCAATCCTTACCATCTGGTCTATGATCCACTACCTAATGGCTGCATGGCCTTACCTCACCAGTGAAAAAACAACTGAAACCAAACAAATAGACAAATAACTATTGACAGTCATCATGGTTGCTATAGAATTAGCAACCTCAAATAAAGCGGAAATAGCTCAGTTGGTAGAGCATAACCTTGCCAAGGTTAGGGTCGCGAGTTCGAGTCTCGTTTTCCGCTCCATTTCCTATTTCTAATAGGGTCTACGAAAGTCCATTAACATCACTAAAAGCATGTATTACCAATAGTTTAAGCTTTTTTTATCTTCCATTAGGATATACTAAAATCTGTTATAAGCTAGGGGTAACTGGCACCAAAAATGGCACCAAAAAATCAGTAGGTGGCACTTTTGTATTTATCAGTGTTTTTAGTATGTACATTCTCATAATTGTAACTTCTTTTGTTTTACTCGAAAGGAGAATAATTATGGCATTAACAGATACCCAAATTAGATCTTTCAAACCTAAAAACACTGCCTATTATGTTGCAGATCGTGATGCATTGCATTTAGCAGTACACCCTTCTGGTAAATTATCCTGGGTAGTACGATTTCAATTTAATAACAAACGTAGAAAAGGCACGATAGGTCCATACCCTGAAATCAGTTTGAAAGAAGCAAGAGATCTTGCTCCAGAAAAAGTCATTGAAATAAAATATGGACTGCCTAAATTAAAAAAAGATGCAAATGGTGAAGATATACCAACACCAAATACTACTTTTCAAATTTATGCAGAGCGTTGGCTTAATTTAAAAATGAAAAAACTGGGACATGGGGATGCGGAAAAGAGTAAAACTCAAAGCACTTATATTCAAATTACCAGAAGCTTTAAGAATGATATGTTTCCACTGATTGGTAAACGATCAATGTGCAAGGTAACGAAATTTGATTGTTTAGAAATTCAAAGAAAAATTGAAGCAAGAGGCGCTTTCTCTATTAGCGAAAAATATCGTAGTTGGATAAAAGAGATATTTGACTATGCAATAGCTGAAGGCGTTGTTGAAGATAATCCAGCTCGTGATTTACATATATTAGCCTTACCTTACCGAAGAACTTGTCATAATCCTTATTTAACAGAGAAAGAATTGCCGAAATTCTTTGAAAGTTTTAATAACTTTAAAGGTAGTTACCAAACCTTGTTAGGACTTAAAATGCTTTTCTTTACTGGTGTAAGAACAGGTGAACTTCGTCAGGCAAATTTTAGTCAGTTTGATTTAGATAAAGGGCTTTGGATTATTCCAGCCGAAAATGTTAAACAACTAAAAAGCTTAGTCAGAAATAAAGGTGATGATATTCCTCCTTATGTCGTTCCTTTACCAACTCAAGCAATCGAGGTGGTTAAGGAGCTTGTTGAATTAGGTTATAAAAATCAGCCTTACTTATTGAGCCATAGAACTAATGCGGATCAAATGATCAGTGAGAATACGCTTAACTATGCTTTGCACCGTATGGGTTATCAAGATAAGTTAACTGCTCATGGTATCAGGGCCACTATTTCTACTGCATTAAATGAATCAGAGTATCCTAAAGACTGGATAGAAGCGCAATTATCGCATTCAGATAAAGACAAAATAAGGCAAACCTATAACCATGCAAAATATATTGAACCAAGAAGGAAGATGATGCAAGAGTGGGCTGATAAACTTGTTGCTTTAGGTATGAAATGAAAACTAATTAATTAATTTTTATGAACTAATCTTTTGAAAAAGCTCTATATAAATAGAGCTTTTTTATTTTAAGTCTATTCTCTATTCGACGCATTAACATTAATTAACATATTTGTAACAATTATTTATATTGGGGTTTACCAAAAATTTATAATTTAAATTATAACGATATTAATTTAATGCGTTAGTATTTTAGGGGGCTTTTGTGGAAATAAAATATCTATTAAAGGGTACAAAAGACAATAAATTATATACCAAACTTCTTATTCTTTCCGAAATAACTCGCAAATACGATTCACCTCTCTTTTTTACAGTTTATTTATCTAATTTGATCTTGAACTTTTTATTGTCGCTGATACAAATAAACATTGATTGTTTAATTTTGATGTAGGACATCATTAGTACTTTTCAAATATACCTAAAGTAAATTAATTCTAGTGGTTAAATCAAAATTGATAAATTTTGTATTTATTAATGCTGATTTTTCTATTAGCCACTATTTTGTTTATTAAATTCTGGATATGGATTAAGGAAAAGAGCAAATGTCAAAAATTAATAATACATCACAGAGTGAAAACTGTGTTCTTATTCTACGTTTACCTGAAGTTATTCGTAGAACAGGTTATAAACATGCCACTATCTATAACATGATGAAAGAAGGAACATTCCCTCAAAATTATAAAATTGGTCCAAGAGCTGTTGGCTGGAATTCTGCCGAAATTGAGGCATGGATAGAAGAGCGTTTAACTCCTCCTGAACCTAGCAATCAATAGTCTTACTTACTACATTATAAAAGGAACATGATTATGATTGTTATGTCTATTATTTCAACCAAGGGTGGTGTTGGTAAAACAACAAAAGCAGCTAATTTAGGTGGTTTTTTAGCTGATGCCGGATTAAGGGTGTTGATGATTGATCTGGATATTCAACCTACTTTATCTAGTTATTATAAGCTTCATTCTATGGCGTTATGTGGTGTGTATGAATTTATCGCAACTAACGAACAATCCTTAGATAAATTAATCTCTAAAACAAGCATAGATAACCTTGATTTAATTTTTTCTAATGATGATAAGGGACAGCTAAATACTTTACTACTTCATGCGCCAGATGGCCGTTTTCGATTAAAAAATTTATTACCTATTTTTGAACAACACTATGATGTTATTTTAATCGATACGCAGGGTGCTAGAAGCATTACTTTAGAGATGGCTATATTAGCCTCTGATCGTCTTATCTCGCCTGTCACTCCTAAAACTTTAGCAGCAAGGGAGTTTCGTCGCGGAACTGTGCAATTATTAGATGATATGTCCTCGTATCGCCATCTTGGTATTGAGTTACCAAAAATCGAAATGCTATTAAATAAGGTTCCCACTGTCTCGAATAATGCAAAATTAATTCAATCAATGTTAAGAAGCTTATTTAAAGATCAAATGGGAATTAAGTTACTTAATAGCATTTCTCCTAAGCTTGAAGCTGCCTATGAGTCAGCAGCAATTAAAGCATTACCAGTACATAGAGTTGAGTACAAAAAACCTGTCAGTAGAAAAGCTCCGGCAGCTATCGACATTATAAGAGATTTAGCTATTGAGTTATTTCCACACTGGGAAAGTAAGTTCCTAGCTGTAACAGGCAAAAATGTAGGAGTTAAACATGTCTCATAGTGACTCTAATGATTTACTGGCTGGAAATTTTGCTAAAAGTACCCCAGTAGTTTCTGAGCTAACAGATCCGATTGCTCCAACACCAATGATGCTCAATCTTGAGCAAATTAGACATTACGAACTTAATCCTCGAGTGAAAAAGAATCCAAAATACGAAGAATTAAAAAGTTCTATTCTTGAAAGAGGCTTTAATGCAGTGCCTCCCGTTACTCGTCGTCCTGGTCAAGAACATTATATCTTACGAGATGGTTTTAATACTCGATTATATATATTAAATGAGCTATGGAAAGAAACCAAAGATAAACAATTCTTTAGTTTTCTTTGTATGTTTTATCCTTGGGTAAATGAGATCAAAGTATTGACAGGCCATTTAAGTGAAAGTTTGCACGGTGAGCTAACCTTTATTGAGAGAGCTATGTCAGTAAAGGAAGCCTCAGATATTTATGAAAAGGAAGCAGGTCGTGAATTGGCCCAACGTGAAATTGCTGAGTTATTAACTAAGGATGGTTATCCAATTAAACAAGCTTATGTTAGTCGAATGCAGGACACGGTAGAGTTTTTACTGCCTGTATTCCCTAAAGCACTTTATAGTGGAATGAGCAGTACTCAGGTTCAAAGGTTACTAACATTAAGACGACAATCAAAAGCTGTTTTCAATAAATATAAAGATGATACAGATGATAGTTTTATTAATCTCTATATGGATGTTTTAGCTTTATTTGATGATGATGCAGCCTCATTCAAATTTGAACGTTTCAAAGATGAACTCATTGGTGAGATGAGTGGGGTATTAAGTACAACTTATAATTTACTAGCTTTAGAGTTTGATGAGAAATCAGCAACTACTGAACAGTTAGATCCAGAGCCAGAAGTAACTGAAGATAACAACTTCAACACAATGGAAATCGATGAAGCAAAATTATTTGCCAAACCGGTTGTAAATTTAGTGGATTTAACGGAAAACGAAATAATAAATATCCCGTTGCCTAAGATACTTAGAGTAACAGATACCCCAACACACGCCCCTTCAGCTCAAATTTCAGATGTTAAAGAGCAATCTTCGCCTTTTAACCACAATACAGTAATTCATGATGATGAAATAGATGATTTTAACGATGGGGATTTTATTGATGCTGAACACACTTCAGATTTTACAAATTTGAGCAGTACTCAAAAGGTTGAAGCCATAAAAAGTATGATTGCTGGAATGACTGAAGAACAGCAAGTCACTATCTTTAGTCAACCGGTTCCTGTTACAACGGGTTTTTTCCCAGTCAAAGATATTTGGCTTATTTCGCCAGAGCTAGAGGATTCCAAACGATTGCAAGCTCATATTGGCCAACTTGCATTCGAAATTGCGGATGAATTAGGTATCGGTGGTGCAATTCAATTAGTCGAAAATAGATTGGGTTTCAATTGTATTGATACC
>JBEBWU010000082.1:0-7592 GCA_040391985.1 Entomomonas sp.
AAATAAATCACCATCACCAATATAACCTTCTGGATTGATTGTTATTTCTGTTCTAATACCGCGTAAAGGTAACCCTTTGTGTAATCTATCAACAGGTTTATATTTAATATCTTTTAAACCTGCTAATAATCTTCGACTAACCCTTTCTTTCTGCTGATCGTAATAACGTGGAAAGTCATAAGTTTCTAATACAACTTTTAAGGG
Organism: Entomomonas sp.; assembly: GCA_040391985.1. Taxonomy (GTDB): domain Bacteria; phylum Pseudomonadota; class Gammaproteobacteria; order Pseudomonadales; family Pseudomonadaceae; genus Entomomonas. The sequence goes on from JBEBWU010000082.1 coordinate 205, forward strand.
TTCTACATCTGCTAATGATAAATAGTTCAATGACATATTACTGATAATACGCCATAAGAAACCTGTTTCTATCGGTGGTGCATAGCTTGTAGTAGGTGGCACGATATTTCTAAACACTAAGTTATCAGGAATGCTCTCAGTTGCTACACAAATATCACCTACCCTTAATTGTTTAGGAAGGTTTTGGTTGGTACAACTTAAATCAATCGATAAAGTATCCCCTGAAAAAATAGTGCTATCTTTACTGGCAAAACGTAAATAAGTATCTAAACCATCATGAGTAATAGATTTTTCCTTTCTAATAAAATAATAAGGCTTTACTTCATCTACATCAAAGCTAGCATCATGCTCAAAAGATTCAAAAGGTACATATTCTTTATATTCATTACGTGTATTACTCCAACCAACTACTTTATCTACTGAAAACACTTCAAAGTGCCCAGGCGTATTAATACTTGGAAGAATATGGTATTCATTATCTGTACCTGTAAAGTTAATAGGCATCGCACTATGTGAAAATAAATTAACCACAGGTGTACAATACAATCGAACATTCTCTGTAGTTGGTTGGATACGTTGCATATTAGCTTTACGAATATTAAAACGAACCATTACTCCTTTGGCTCGCTCTAAAATATCTTCAGGTAATGTTTTTAAAACATTTAGCTTTTCAAGATCAACAAATAAAAATTTATCTTGAAAAGCAAAATATTCTTGAATATAGCGATAACCACGAAAGGTATTAGCAGGATAAGGTAATAATGCTTCATTTTCAGCATAACCTACTGCCTTAATATTCTCAGGACCTATCGTTTTTGACCCTAAAATATTGCCATTACTATCAGTAAAAGGCTCACCTTTTTCATTTAAGGGAATTAACTGAATATCTTCAAGATGGCGTAATAAACAAAGGTATAACATTTGGCTAATATAACGCTCACCAGCCAGATGTAGTCTTAAACTATCAAGTGGAGCACCAATTAAATCGCCTTCGCCATTCAACAGTAACTTTAAACTAAAAATAGCCCCACCATTTTTAATGGCGTAATCCACACTATCTAATTGTAAGGCATATATTTTTGTTTCAAAGCAAGTTTGAAATTGACAAACTGTTCCGTCAACAGGAACCGAATTAACCATTGATTGCCGAGGTAATGTTATACAATCCTCTGTTTCTTGCACAGCATCAAACTCTACAATGCTAAATGCAGGCAATGACCGCATATAATTGGGCCATAATAAATTCATTAATGAATGAGCCAGTTCAGGAAGCTCATCATCTAAACGTTGTCTTAAACGTCCAGTTAGAAAAGCAAAACTTTCTAATAAACGCTCAACATCAGGGTCACGACTACCATCACCAATGAATGGAGCTAACGCAGGATTTCTTTGCGCAAACTGCTTCCCCATACGACGTAGGGCTGTTAACTCTTGCAGGTAATAATAATTAAACGACACTGAAACTCCTTAGAAACCTTCTATTAACTATAATAACGTTTCTTTATTTTCACTTGCCCTGAACCATTCAAAGCAGCAGAGAAAGACACTTCTCTTTTCATTCCACCCACCTCTATCATTCCCTCAATAGTAAAAGATAGGTTTAACGGGTCATGAGTTCTAGGTAAAGGAACAACCCTAACTTCTGACAATCTAGGCTCATAGGCTTCAACAAACCGTTCAATCGCTGTTCGTGACTGTTGTAATGAGTCATGTAACGAGAGATTCAAATCATTTAAGTCAGGCAAACCATAATCAGGTAATGTTTGTACACTACCTGCTCTGGTACTCAACATCTTTGCCAAATGATCAGCAATAGAAAGAGTAATGGCAGTCTCGTCATCAAGCTTTTTTCTGGTTTCAGGTACACCTGCTAATCGCTCAAAGAGACTACCATATTTACTCATTCCATCACCCTCATTATTCCTTATCTAATTTACCAACTAGAGATAAGGTGAAATCCGCACCCATATATTTAAAGTGAGGACGAACATTAACAGTCACACGATACCAACCTGGTTCTCCCTCAACATCAGTCACAATAATTTGTGCTGCACGTAAAGGACGACGGCCACGTACTTCAGCGCTTGGATTTTCTTGGTCAGCAATATACTGTTTAATCCACTTATTAAGTTCACGCTCAAGGTCTGTACGCTCTTTCCAAGAACCTAACTGTTCACGTTGTAATACTTTTACATAATGTGCAAGGCGGCTGATTACAAATAAATATGGTAATTGAGTACCTAACTTATAATTAAGCTCTGCTGTTTTACCTTCTTCACTAATACCAAAGAATTTTGGTTTTTGCACTGAACTAGCTGAGAAGAATGCAGCATTATCACTACCTTTACGCATTGTTAATGCAATAAAGCCAGATTCTGCTAATTCATACTCACGACGGTCAGAAACCAATACTTCTGTAGGAATCTTAGTTTCAATTTCACCCATACTTTCAAAATGATGTAATGGTAAATCTTCAACCGCACCGCCACTACGTGGACCAATAATGTTTGGACACCAACGATATTTAGCAAAACTTTCTGTTAAACGAGTTGCAAATGCAAATGCTGTATTACCCCATAAGTAATGCTCATGATTTTCAGATACATTTTCTTTATAACTGAAGCTTTTCACAGGATTTTCTTCTGGGTCATAAGGATTACGTAATAAGAAACGAGGTAATGTTAAACCGCAGTAGCGTGAGTCTTCTTGTTCTCTGAAGCTTTGCCATTTAGTAAATAATGGACCTTCAAAGTGATCTTTCAAATCTTTCATATCTGGTAAACCAGTGAAAGCTTCTAACCCAAAGAACTGTGGACCAGCTGCTGCAATAAATGGTGCATGAGCCATACAAGCTACTGCTGAGAGATACTGCATTAACTTAACATCTGGCGAGCTTGGACCAAAATAGTAGTTACCAACAATAGAACCTACTGGCATACCACCGAACTGACCATACTCAGCTGTATAAACATGTTTATATAAACCAGATTTGAAAATTTCAGGAGCATCTTCAAAATCGTCTAATAGATCTTCTTTAGAAACGTTTAAGATTTCAACCTTATTGTTTTCACGGAAATCTGTACGATCAACTAGTAGTTTTAAACCACGCCATGTTGATTCTAAACTTTGCATATCAGAGTTATGAAGAATCTCATCCATTTGGCGACTTAGCTTTTCATCAATTTCGTTGATCATACGATCAACTAATGCTTTCTTGATAGGTTCATTTTTATTTTGAGGCTTTAATAACTCCTCAATAAATACAGCAATCCCCTGCTTTGCAACGTTATATGCTTCATCTTCTGGGGTTAGCTTAGTTTCTGCAATGATACGATCAAGAATACCAAGCTCAGTAGCGACTGACTTGGACTTTGCTTCTTGTGAGCTAGCACTCATTATTTATCTCCTTTCTTATCTTTACCAGAATCTTTCCCATTAGCAGCTGCTTCTGCTACTAATCCTAACTCTTTAAGCACTTTGTCACGAGAGTCATCATCAGATAACACACTCTCAATTGCTTTACGGAAAGCAGGCGCATTTCCTAATGGACCTTTTAATGCCACTAACGCATCTCTTAATTCCATTAGCTTTTTAAGCTCAGGCACTTGCTCAACGACACTAGCAGGATCGAAGTCTTTCATATTCTTGAACTTCAAGCTCACTGCTAATTCACTATCTGGATCTTCATTTTGCAGACGATTAGGTACTGATATATTTAAACTTAAGTTCTGTTTTTCCAATACATCATTAAATGTATTTTTATCAACACTAATCGGCTTCCTTTCTTCTAAAACACGATCATCAGGGCGATGAGTGAAATCACCAAGCACCATAACTTTAAAAGGAATTTCAATTTCTTCTTGAGCATCCCCTATCGCAGGTTTAAACGTAACGTTAATCCGCTCTTTAGGTGCTACTGAGCTTTCTTTCTTAGCCATAAATCTCTCCATTGGTTACTAAACTTTGGATAAAAACCAATAAAACTATTGACCTTCATCCACAATTAAATCCATGTCCAAAAAACACAGTCTTTTATATAATCTCTCTTTTGACTCTCTTACTTGCTGTGATTGTGGTAACAGCTCACAACACTTATACAACAAGTAAACTACTTCCAAAGCTAATGAAGGCTCCCACTGCTCAATTCCTAATTGATGAACATGTTCATCTAAATTTTCCAATTGAGTTTTTGCTAACTCATACTTCTTATTAGCAAAACAGAGTTTAGCCATACATAACTGCCAGAAGAACTTTTCTCGCCCGCCAGTAGCTATCTTTAAACCCGCCACTAGAGGTGCCATTGATTCTTTTAAACCTTCTCGTGATAAGTTAGTAATACATTCTTGTAATACTTCATCCCAAGCTTCTTGACCTGTACCACTTGAAACAATATGGGCATTAATTTGCCCTGCTTGATTATTTAAGCGTGGTAATACATGATCATTAATCCAAGCTACTGTGGCTTCATTTGCAAAAGCAGTATTATCATGAAATTTTAATTCTGTAACACGAGGAACACGTTGTAAAAACAACGCTAATTGCACCTCTAACTCCAACATAGCTGCATCCATACGAAGAGCATGCAAACATTGCCAAACTATATGTTGTCCATCTAACCAAAAAGGTGCTTTTGAAATACTTATTTCTACATCTGTTATTAAATCTGAGTAACGTCCTTGAGCTAACCTCTCTTTATAATTATTTACTTTATCTAGAGGTACTGGACGTAATGTGGTTACATCATCTTTACTATCAGGTAGTGCTTCTATAGCAATCCATAATAAAGTACGATTTAAACGTAATGCTTTAATATCCGTTGGACGTTGGTTTAACCACCATATACAAAGTGTTCGACCATTATCTTGTAAATTGCGTAATAGCTTACTAGCATCACGTTCATTATCTAATGTTGTAATCATTGATTGTGGCGTTGCTGTACCTGTAACGATTTCTTTAGCTTGTGTAATAACTTTTTCTACTACACTCTTAGATTCTTTATCTTTATCAGCTACTTGAGTAGTCTTTGAAATCATCCTTTCGATGCGGCGACAAGTAGGTAATAATAAAGGAGACTTATCCTGCCATTTATCTGTTAGAAACGTATCTAAACGCATTAATTCTACTAATAATGCTTCAAATAAAGGTATTTGCTCTTTAACATCTATAGACTCTTGAAAAAGTTGCTCCAACCGAGAGCTTAACCACTCAACAGCTGACATCTTTGTTCTTTGCTTAGTAGGAAATATATCATCCCAACACTTAGCAATTAACTCATTGAGGAAATAAACACCTGCATGTAATCCTGCAAAAGAATCTATTTTAAAAAGTCCCCAAGAGAACCAAGCAAGCACCCGTATATCTTTTGCCTGAGTAGTTAGTATTTTTTCACTTAACTCAACTACCTTCTGCCAATCAGTTGCTGTACTACTAAAAAGCGAAGTCGATCCTGACAACATACTTTCAACTTCTTCGAAAGTAGCAGAATAACGAACATCTTCACCTACAAAGCTATCACCATTAATAGCTTCTAATAAAGATGAATAATTTTTTAGTAACGGGTTAACAAAAGACATCTTTACCCTGCTTCCCTGAAAAATAAAGATTATTGATTGATAGCCAACATCATATTATTAATTTTATGTATAGCAACATGGCTTAACATATCAATTTTGTATCTATTATAATTTATATGTACAGCTATCATATAATATATCCTTTATTGACTACTATAACTTCATGATCCTAAAAATAATTATTCATTAATTAATTATTTTCTTAAAACCATACCTTGCCACTAAGCTTTCATTTTTTTTGTTTTAAACTATTACTAACAGGGCATGTATTCAAACCCTTATAGCCAAAAACAATATTCTTCCTATTTGTTTCAAACTGAACGTCACAACAAATGACCTCAGGTTTTAAATAGTATGTATCATTATCTCTAACCCCAACAGAAGATTGACCCGTGGTTTTACATTGATGCCATGTATAACGCTTATAATCAGTCCAATCTTCAATCACATCTGGGTTTCTGCCAAAACCATCGATAACTACTAAAATATGTTGTCCCTTTAAATGAACAAACTCATCTTGTGGTGGTTTACTCCATAGACTACAAGCAGTTAACATCAATACTATATTAATACAAAATAACTTACTCAAAAGATAGAGCATCTTCCTAGATTGTGTTGCTATTCCATTATTAATATCAATCACTACTACTCAACCATATTTGAATAAAGTTATTACTAATATATTCCATATGTCAGTGTTACTATGAAATTCAACCATTCAACTATTGTTTAATTTCCTTAAATTTCCATTAGACAATAGGCTTAATTATTTAGTAATAGTATATCCTTACTTTTAATAATACTTCCACACTTAAATTAAATTTTGTTAATTTAAGTTAACAAACCAGCAAAAAAGGTTACCTAAACATCACGACCTTAATTACTAATCCCTTATAGCAACAATAGAATAAATACCTTAATTATTCCTTAAAATGAATCAAATTAATTATATTTTCTTTACCAACTTTCATCATCTAATTATGATTAATTATCCATATAATAATGAGTTTAACTCATAATTAATTTATACTTATTAATCTATAAACATGATACGCTCTAGGATTTGCTCACCAAATATTCTTTTAAAATTAAGTGACTTAAGAAAAATATAGCCTATATGGCAATCACAAAATCCTCTTGTACAAACTCTTTTTTGTAATGCCTGTTGCCAATTATTTTGATGAATATTACCAATAACTTGTTTAATAAAATGACAACGAAAAATATCACCAAATTCATCTACAACAATTGCATTTTCGCCAGTAAAACAAGGTAGATTTTGGGAAACATAAGGCTTATTGAATGAAAATAATGGATCAATTGCTGTTAAAAATAACCTTTGCTCTTCCGTATAGACATAATGCTGATCATTATCTACATAAGCATTAATCCATAAATAAGTACTAGGATTTAACTCTTTACGTAATTGCTGAATCTCATTAAATAAATCAGGTTTCCCTACCACTCCTACACTGTATTTAACATTATTACTATCCAAAAATTTAGTCTTATTAATAAACTTTTGTCTAGCTACTTCTGTTGGGTGATAAGTACACCATAATCCAAGTTTTAAACTATTGATCTCAGCTAAGAAATCTAACTTACTACTTAAATTAGTTTGAAAAATAATCTTATTAACATTAGGCATTGCTGCTAATTGTTTAACTGCTTGTTGATAACGTTTAAAGACTAATGCTTCACCCCATGGAGTAAAAAATATATTAAAGATAATACCAGTATTATTAGCTATCCAACTTATAAAACCATCCAGTCCTGCAATATCTTCAGCCTTTTTCTGACTCGTTTCTTTACGCT
>JBEBWU010000083.1:0-7589 GCA_040391985.1 Entomomonas sp.
ATTTTAAAAATTATTTAAATCAATGTGCAAATATTTAGTAAATTATTATAATTAGGGGTATTGGCCGCTAAAATAGCATTGTATTTAACTTCTTCGCGATGACCAAAACCATCTAAAATTACCAGCACTAAGGGAGAAGCAGAATTAGACATAAATAAATTCTCTAATTAAAACACTATAAAAAAGGGTTATAGTTTAACCTAAGACTATTGCCAATATAGCATAATCCTTAATAGATATTGTAAATAGCTGTTATAAATGCGTTGTATATAATATTACTTTATAATTTTTATTTGCAGTTCATTGGAAATAATGATTAAGTAAACCCAATAGATTACTTTAATGCAGAGTAAAACAATGCCAAATATGGATACTCAAGAAATACTAAACTTTTTAAGAACTCGTCGTTCCGCAGCAACGCCTACTTTAACAGCACCAGGACCGACACCAGAAGAGTTAACTGATATTCTTAATATCGGCCTACGCACACCTGATCATGGCAAAATAGAACCTTGGCGTTTATTAGTTGTAGAAGGTGATGCAAGAAAAGTTTTAGGCACAAAACTAGCAAAGAACTTTGCCCTTGAGAAAAATACATTAACTGAAAAGCAACAAGAGAAACTAACCCAAATTGTTACCCATACCGTAACTGATGTTCCTCTTATTATTTATGTTATCAGCTGCATTGATAAAAACTCCCATATACCTGAACTTGAACAATTACTTTCAGCAGGTGCCGTATGTATGAATATTTTATGGGCTGTTAATGCTTATGGTTATGGTGCTAATTGGATTAGTGGTTGGCTGGCTTATAGCGAACATACTAAGAAAACCATTGGTATCAGGGAAAATGAAGAAGTAGCAGGCGTTATTTTTATTGGTAGTACTGATAAAGTGAACCCTGAACGAAAACGCCCTGATTTAAAAGATAAAGTTAGCTATTGGTCCACGACTGAATAATTACTTTTAAATACAGTACTACTACCAAAATACGCTATACTATGCGGTAGTAGAAATTTTGTAATAGATAATGAGTTATGGCTAAAAAGAAGAAAGTATCTCCTGGCAATATTGCTCAAAACAAAAAAGCATTTCATGATTATTTTATTGAAGAGCGTTTTGAAGCAGGGCTTGCCTTAACAGGTTGGGAAGTAAAAAGCTTAAGGGCTGGTAAAGCGCAGCTTACGGATAGCTATGTGCTATTAAAAGATGGGGAAGCATGGTTACTAGGTAGCCATGTTATGCCATTACAAACTATCAGCACCCATGTAGTGGCTGATCCTGATCGTACTCGAAAACTACTCCTTCACAAACGTGAATTAAGTAAGCTATATGGTGCTGTACAACAAAAAGGCTATGCCTGTGTTGCACTATCACTGTATTGGAAAAAACACCTTGTAAAATGTGAAATTGCACTTGTGAAAGGTAAAAAAGATTACGATAAGCGTCATACCGAAAAGGAAAAAGATGCTAATCGTGAGATTCAAAGAGCTTTCCGTAAAGAGCAACGTTAAAACATTATCTATAAACCAATAAAATAATAGCAGGAGATGCAAATGTTTAAGCAAGTTGATGCCTATGCTGGTGACCCAATTTTTTCTCTAGTAGAACAGTTTTATCAAGATACTAAAGAAGAAAAGGTAAATCTTAGTATTGGTCTTTATTACAACGAGCAAGGCCAAGTTCCACAACTGCCTTCTGTTAAACAAGCATTAACTATAATTCAGCCAGAACAATTAAAAAAGCCAACCCTTTATTTACCTATGGAAGGGTTAGCAGAATATCGTTCAGCTGTTTTACCTTTATTATTTGGTAATGACCACCCTTGTTTAAAAGAAAATAGAGTAGCTATTGCCCAAACATTAGGTGGTTCTGGCGCATTAAGAATAGGCGCTGACTTTTTAAAGAAATACCATCCTAAAGCAACGGTATGGGTGAGTGACCCCACATGGGAAAATCATAAAGATATTTTTGCCGGTGCTGGTTTCAAAGTAAACGCTTATCCATACTTTGATAATAAAACCTTGAGTGTTAATTTCGAGGAAATGGTAAATTGTATTAAACAAGCAGCACCTAATGATATTATTTTACTTCACCCCTGCTGCCATAACCCAACAGGTGCTGATTTAACAAATCAGCAGTGGGATACTTTAATTCCTATATTACAAGAACGCCAACTTATCCCTTTTCTAGATATTGCTTATCAAGGCTTTGCGGAGGGCTTGAATGAGGATGCTTATGCTATTCGGGCAATGGCTAAAGCTGGACTTTCTTTGTTGGTTTCCAACTCTTTCTCCAAAATCTTTTCCCTGTATGGTGAGCGCGTTGGCGCATTAAGTGTAGTATGTAAAGACCAAGAAACAGCAGAGCGTGTACTAGGACAATTAAAGGCAACTGTACGTCGTAATTACTCTAGCCCTCCTTGTTTAGGTGCTACTATTGTTGCTAATGTATTAAATGATGAGCAGTTAAATAATACTTGGCGCATGGATCTACAACAAATGCGTCTACGCATTCTAAATATGCGTAAGTTACTTGTAGAAAAATTACAGCAACATAATATTACTGATACTGAACACTTTATTAAACAACGCGGTATGTTCAGCTATACAGGCTTTTCAAAAGAACAAGCTATCAGTCTACGCAAAGACCATGGTGTTTATATTCTTAATAGTGGTCGGATGTGTATGTCTGGTTTAACTGAAAATAATATCGATTATGTAGCTAAGGCTTTTGCAGCTATCAGTTAATTTTAATAAAACTAATCCAAAAAAAATTGCTCCTTATATCATCAAATATAAAGGAGCAATTTTTATTTCTAAACGATTAATTAACGTCTAATTTTCTTTGCTTCAATATCTATTTTCTTTGGCGTTGTTGTATTAATAGCTGTCTCTTTAGAGTCCACACCCTGTTGCGATTGACTATTTGCCTCCTGCCAACCACCACCTAATGCTTTATATAAGTTAACTTCACTAGTTAATTGAGCTAAACGTACATTAATTAAATTTTGCTGTGAACTAAATAACTGACGCTGTGCATCTAACAACGTAATATAGTTATCAATACCTGCCTGATAACGTTGATCTGCTAAATCATAGTATGTCTGATTTGCTTCTACAAAATTACTTTGAGAAATTACTTGTTCTTTATAAGTTTCACGATCTGCTAAACCATCAGCTACTTCTCTAAATGCTGTTTGAATAGTCTTCTCGTAATTCGCTACATTAATATCTTTTTGCACTTCAGCATAATCTAAATTACCTTTTAAACGACCTGCTGTAAAAATAGGTAAGTTAATGGTAGGCTGGAATAACCATGTGCCCTGACCATTACTAAATAAATTAGAGAAGTTGGTACTCATTGTTCCCACATTACTAGTTAAAGATATACTTGGGAAAAATGCTGCACGAGCCGCACCAATATTTGCATTAGCCGCCATTAACTGGTGTTCTGCTGCAATAATATCTGGACGGTTTTGCATTAAATCAGAAGGTAATCCTGCTGGTACTTCTTTAACATATTGCAGTTTAAAACTCTTATCCTTCACATTTTTAACATTATCTGGTAAATCACTACCTAATAATAATGTTAATAGATTTAAATCTTGAGCAACCTGACGTTTATAGGTAGCTAAATTAACTTTAGCCCCCTCAACTGCTGTTCGTGCTTGTGCTAAATCTAAACTTGAAGAAACCCCCACTTCATTACTACGTCTAACTAGGTCATAGTTATATTCATAGTTTTGTAATGTTTCTTCTGTTAACTTAAGTAATGCCCTATCAGCCTGTAATGTTAACCAAGCATTAGCAACACTGGCAACTAAAGTAATTTGGGTATTACGTTGTGCTTCTTGAGTAGCTAAATACTGTTGTAATGCCGCTTCATTCAAGCTACGAATACGTCCAAAGAAGTCTAACTCATAAGATGTAATGCCAAGAGTTACACCCCACGAACTATTAACCCTAGAATCACCAGTACCTGACAGATCTCCTGGCAAATGTTGACGAGAACCTGTACCTGTAGCACCAATATTAGGGTAAAGCTCAGATCGTTGAATACGATACTGTGCTTCATAAGCGGCTACATTTAGAGCTGCAACACGTAAATCTCTATTATTAGCTAAAGACATTTCTATTAGTGACTGTAACTCTTTATCACTAAAAAACTCACGCCAGCCTAAATCTACATAGGCCCCTTGTTGGCCTGTAGGATAAGCTTCTCCTGTTGGCCATGTATTTGTTACTGGTAAATTAGGTCTTTCATAATCAGGCATTAAAGTACAGCCTGTTAAAGTAACCGTCATAACCATAATTGATAATAATGACTTTCTCATTTGTATTAATCCTTCAACTGTTCATGTCTAAGCTGTTCTTTTTCTTTGTTTGTTTTAATCCTAAACAATGAACTGACTAGTACATAAAATAGTGGAATCCAGAAAATAGCTAAAGTTGTTGCTGACAACATACCACCAACAACCCCTGTACCAATAGAGTGCGCACTACCAGCACCTGCCCCACTTGAAATTGCTAATGGAACAACACCTAAAATAAAGGCTAGCGACGTCATAACAATAGGCCGTATCCGCATACGACACGCCTCTAGTGCTGCATCTACTAAATTTTTACCATTTTCATGGAAAGCCTGCGCAAACTCAACAATTAAAATAGCATTTTTAGACACAAGTCCAATAGTTGTTAATAACCCCACTTTAAAGAACACATCATTGGTTAATCCTCTTAGCTCCGTAGCAACAACTACACCTATAATACCAAGTGGTGCCACTAAAATAACCGCAAACGGAATAGCCCAACTTTCATAAAGGGCAGCTAAACAAAGGAATACAACCACACCAGCTAATGCATATAAGGCAAGTTCTTGAGCACCCGCTAATTTTTCCTCATAAGACAACCCTGTCCAAGAGAAACCAACCCCTTTTTCAGACAATTGACCTACTAAACGTTCCATTTCATTCATGGCATCACCAGAGCTATAACCTTCAGCTGGGTCACCCACAATTTCTACAGCAGGCACACCATTATAACGCTCCAATTTAGGTGATCCTTTTATCCATTCGCCTCTAACCAAGTTAGCTAATGGAACCATTTCTCCTTTATTGTTACGTACATACCATTTTTTAAAATCTTCTGGTGTCATCCGCGCATCGGCACTAGCTTGTACATATACCTTTTTGACACGTCCCCGATCAATAAAGTCATTAATATAACTACTACCCCAAGCTATAGATAATGTTTGATAAATATCAGATAAAGATATGCCATAGACACTAGCCTGTTCTTCATCAACATATATTTTATATTGTGGCTCATCATCCATGCCATTAGGACGGACAGTCGCTGGGTTTAATATTTTACTTTGTCTTGCCAACCCTAATAACTCATTACGTGCTTCCATCAATGCTTCATGCCCAATACCACCTTGGTCTTGGAGGAACATGTCAACACCACCAGAGTTACCTAACTCCATAACGGCTGGAGGAACAACAGCAAACACTTGACCACCTAAGAATCTCTCATCAGTAAAGAAAATTCTCATAAGACGACCAGATACCGCCTGCACACTTTGATCTGCATCTGGGCGTTTATCCCAATCTTTTAACATGATGAACGCTAAAGCAGAACTCTGTCCACGACCAGCAAAGCTGAAACCTGTTACTGTAAACACAGAATCAACATTCTTTGCTTCTGTCTTTAAAATAGTTTCACGCATTTCATCCACGATTTTCTGCGTTTCTTCTGCTGGCGTTCCTGCTGGCGTTTGTACCATTGCAAACAAGACCTTCTGGTCCTCTTGTGGCAACATCTCGGTGGGGATTGCTCTAAACATAAAGACAATAACCACACAAACACCTGCATAAAGTAACACAAATAACACTCTATTTTTTAATACCTGACCAACACTGGCCACATAGAGTTTAACTGATTTTTCAAACATCCTATTAAACCAGCCAAAAAATCCTTTTTTATGCTCACCATGCTCATCTCCCTCTTTAGGAGGACTTAACATAGTCGCACAAAGGGCGGGTGTTAAAATCAATGCCACCAATACAGAGAGCACCATTGCGGAAACAATCGTAATAGAGAACTGACGATAAATAATACCCGTTGCACCACCTAAAAAGGCCATAGGAACGAATACCGCTGAAAGTACCATCGCGATACCAACCAAAGCCCCCTGGATTTCATCCATGGACTTTTTGGCAGCTTCTTTAGGTGGCAGTTTTTCTTCCTGCATCACCCGTTCAACGTTTTCCACCACAACGATGGCATCATCCACCAGCAAGCCAATGGCTAGTACCATCGCAAACATGGTTAATGTGTTAATTGAAAAACCAAAGGCTGCTAGTACACCAAAAGTACCTAGTAATACAACGGGTACAGCAATCGTTGGAATCAGTGTTGCTCGGAAGTTCTGTAAGAATAAGAACATCACAAGGAATACTAAAACAATCGCTTCAAATAAGGTGTGTACCACCATGGTAATAGAGGCCGATATTACTGGTGTACTATCATAAGGATAGATAACCTCAACCCCATCTGGGAAGAACGGTTGTAACTCAGCAACAGTTGCACGTACGGCTTTCGCAGTATTTAACGCATTTGCTCCAGTAGCTAGCTTAAGTGCCATACCAGAAGCAGGATTACCATTATACAATGCTGTAATTGCATAGTTCTCACCACCTAAATTGATGTTATCTGAAACATCTTTTAAGCGAACTTGAGAACCATCAGATTGTACTTTTAAGAGTATATTGCCAAACTCTTCTGGTGTTTGTAGTCTAGTTTTACTAACAATGGTCGCATTAAGCTGAGTACCAGGTAATGCTGGCAAACCACCTAGTTGTCCCGAAGAAACTTGAATATTTTGTGCTTTAATCGCATTACTAACATCAATAGGGGTTAATTGATAGTTATTTAATTTAGCAGGACTTAACCAAATACGCATCGAATATTGCGCACCAAACACTTGGAAGTCACCAACACCTGGTGTACGGGCAATGGTATCCTGCATATTAGATACAATGTAGTTACTTAGGTCATAGTTGGTCATTGAACCATCTTTAGACACTAAACCTACTACCATTAAGAAGTTAACTGTTGATTTAACAACACGGATACCCTGTTGTTGTACTTCCATTGGTAGTAAAGGTGTAGCTAATTGTAACTTGTTCTGTACTTGTACCTGAGCGATATCTGGGTCTGTACCTTGCTCAAAAGTAACCGTAATGGTCATACTACCATCTGAGTTACTTTGTGATGACATGTAACGCAGATTATCGATACCATTCATTTGCTGTTCAATAACCTGTACCACTGTATCTTGAACAGTTTCTGCAGAAGCACCTGGATAGGAAACAGAAACGCCAATGGCAGGAGCTGAAATACTAGGGTATTGGTTCACAGGCATACTGACAAGTGATAAACCACCTGCCAGCATGATGACCAAGGCAATTACCCAAGCAAAAATCGGGCGGTCAATAAAAAACTTAGACATAAATTATTTTCCTGGGTTACCTATGGTTTGTTCGTTGCCTTCTGAATCAGAATTACCATTTTGTTTATCAGTTG
>JBEBWU010000084.1:0-7589 GCA_040391985.1 Entomomonas sp.
TAACAGACTTATTAAACACTATTGCAAGAATTACATTGTCATTAAATCCAACCTTACATATTGAAGGTTTGGTACGTACTATGTACGATGCACGAATGAGTTTAACCAATGATGTTTCTGTGCAATTACAACAGCATTTTGGTGATAAGCTATATGATACAGTGATTCCACGTAATATTCGTTTAGCTGAAGCCCCTAGTTTTGGATTACCTGCGATTATTTACGATAAACAATCAAAAGGTGCAGAGGCTTATTTAGCTTTGGCTAAAGAGTTGATTAAAAGACAACGTAATGCAAAGCATACTATTTCATAAGGAACCATTATGGCTGTAAAGAAAAGAGGTCTAGGACGTGGTTTAGATGCATTGCTAGGTGGCAATGTGGTAGCTGCTGTCCAAGAACAAGCAGCTAGTGCTCCACAAAGTGAGTTACAACAATTACCTTTAGAAATTATTCAGCGTGGTAAGTATCAGCCACGTCGTGATATGGATCCACAAAGCCTTGAAGAATTAGCGCAATCTATTAAAGCGCAAGGTGTGATGCAACCAATTGTAGTGCGTCCAATAGCTAAAGGTCGTTATGAAATTATTGCAGGTGAAAGACGTTGGAGAGCTAGCCAACAAGCAGGTTTAGACAAAATACCTGCTTTAGTGCGAGACATTCCTGATGAGACAGCCATTGCCTTAGCATTAATTGAAAATATTCAACGGGAAGATTTAAATCCTATTGAAGAAGCAATAGCATTACAGCGCTTACAACAAGAGTTTGAATTAACACAGCAACAAGTTGCAGATGCAGTAGGTAAATCCCGTACGGCAGTGACTAATTTATTACGTTTAATTAGTTTACCTGAAGATGTAAAAGTTATGCTTTCTCATGGTGATTTAGAAATGGGGCATGCACGTGCTTTATTAGGATTACCTGTTGAAAGACAGATAGAAGGCGCGCGGTTTATTGTCGCAAGAGGTTTGTCGGTTCGTCAAGCTGAAGCATTGGTTAGACAGTGGTTAAATGAAACTTCGAAGAAGACCACAAAAGTAACCAATGACCCTGATATTAAAAGGCTTGAACAAAAGCTGGCAGAACGCCTAGGGTCACCTGTGGCGATTAAGCACAATAAAAAGGGTAAAGGTGAATTGGTAATACGTTATAATTCACTTGATGAATTACAGGGTGTTTTAAAGCATATTCATTAACTTAAAGGAAATTTGTAAAAAATAATGTAACTTTGAGTTGAAGCTTTGCTTGGATATCCCTATACTTTGCGCCAAATTAAATAATTATGACTAAAGTTAATGAAAAATAACTTTATTGGTTTAAAATAGTCAGGCTAATATAGTGGCTTTTCGCAATAAAATGCCTATTTACCAATTACCAGCATTTAAAGTGCTAGTAATACAAGCCTTAGTGGCAATAGGGTTAGCATTAGCTTTCTTGTTAAAAGATTTAAATGCAAGTTTTTGTGCATTATTGGGTGGTTTAATTGCCTTATTACCTAATATTTATTTTGCATTAAAAACTTTTCGTTATTTTGGTGCTCAGTCAGCTATGGCCATTACACTGTCATTATGGACTGGCGAAATGGGCAAGTATGTTTTAACAGCAGCCTTATTTGTGCTGGTGTTTTTGGCAATTAAGCCAATAAATTTAGTAGCGCTATTCCTTAGTTACTTTATAGTGCTAATAGTTTCATCCTTAGGGTTGTTATTAGTTAAAAAAAGTTTTAAAAAATATTAACGGTTGAGGCAATTATGGCAGCAGGCGAAGGACAAACGGCAGCAGGTTATATTCAGCACCATCTGCAAAATTTAGTTTTTGGTAAAACACCGGATGGTTGGATGTTTGCAAAAACCCATGAACAAGTACAGCAAATGGGTTTTTGGTCAATACATGTTGATACTATGTTTTTCTCCATTTTAATGGGTGTCTTCTTCTTATGGCTATTTCGTTCTGTAGCTAAAAAAGCTTCTCTAGATAATCCAAGTAAATTACAGTGTTTAGTTGAATGGACTGTTGAGTTTATTGATGGCACTGTAAAAGATGTCTTTAAAGGACATAATCCTCTTATTGCACCACTAGCCCTAACAATCTTTGTTTGGGTTTTCTTAATGAATAGTTTGAAATGGATTCCTGTTGATTATATTCCAGGTCTTGCACATGCTATTGGTATTCCTTATTGGAAAATTGTTCCTACAGCAGACCCTAATGGTACTTTTGGTATTTCTATTGGTGTGTTTATCCTTATCCTATACTATAGTTTCAAAATTAAAGGGGTAGGTGGTTTTACCAAAGAATTAGCATTTACACCTTTTAACCACTGGTTATTAGTACCTTTTAATCTGTTTTTAGAAATCATCGGATTGTTAACTAAGCCACTTAGTTTAGCACTCCGGTTGTTTGGTAACATGTATGCTGGGGAAGTAATCTTTATTCTGATTGCATTGTTACCATTCTGGATTCAATGGGTGCTTAATGTACCTTGGGCAATCTTCCATATTCTAGTTATTCCATTGCAAGCATTTGTATTTATGGTATTGTCAGTGGTTTACTTGAGTGCAGCGCACGAGCATCACTAATAATAAATAATTGGTGTGTGAGATAGTTTTTTATTAACTTTGGTTTTTTATTATATTACTTTTAGGAGTTTATATGGTTTACTTAGCAGCAGCTTTAATGATCGGTTTAGGTGCCTTAGGTACTGGTATCGGTTTCGCTATCTTAGGTGGAAAATTACTTGAATCAACAGCTCGTCAACCAGAGTTAGCTTCTACCTTACAAACTAAAACCTTCTTAATGGCTGGTTTACTTGATGCGGTACCAATGATTGGTGTAGGTATTGCTATGTACCTTATCTTCGTAGTTGCCTAACGCTAGTGAAAGATTTTGAGCATTTTGATGCTTAATTTAATGAAACTAGCCAAATCAACTGGGATAGCATGAGGTAAGTCGCTATGAATATAAATTTGACATTAATCGGTCAAACTATTGCCTTCGCTATTTTTGTCTTGTTTTGTATGAAATATGTATGGCCTCCTATTACTAAGGTTATGCAAGAACGCAAGAAAAAAATTGCGGAAGGTTTGGATGCAGCAGGTCGTGCTGAGCGCGAATTGCAAGAAGTCCAACAGCAAGTAGAGCAAATACTTCGTGAAGGTAAAGAGCAAGCAGCAGACATTCTTGATAAAGCCAATAAAACAGCTTCATCTATTATAGAAGAGTCTAAACAACAAGCTCGTACCGAAGGCGAAAAATTAATTGCTAGTGCTAGGTCTGAAATTGATCTGGAAGTAAATCGTGCCAGAGACCAACTTCGCTCACAAGTAGCAAGTTTGGCTGTGCAAGGAGCTGAGAAGATTTTAGAATCTTCTGTAGATGCCAATGCGCATAGTGATCTGGTTGATAAAATAGCTTCTAAACTGTAAGCGGAGCAAGCAATGATAAATACCCATACGCTTGCCAGACCTTATGCAAGAGCTGCTTTTGAGTTTGCTAAGACAGCAAACCAAGTTGACGCTTGGTTTACTATGTTAGAACTGGCTGCTTGTGCTTTGGAGCAACCTGTAGTTGTTCAAGAACTGGGTAAACCAACATTAACGCGTGCTCATAAAGCTGATTTATTATCCAATTTATTGGCGGGCAAAATAGACGAAACCTTTAGTAATTTTTTACATATAGTGGGTGAACATGATCGTTTATCTTTATTACCTACTATTTGTGAACTTTATAAAGACTATAAGCTAGAAGCTGAGCGTGTAGTAGATGCAGAGATAGAAACTGCTTTTGAATTATCTGATGAGCAGCTTCAAAAAATAACTGCCGCCTTATCAAAGCGGCTTGAGCGAACAGTAAAAGCTAAGCAAACAGTAAATGCTGCATTAATTGGTGGATTAACCATTCGTGCAGGTGACTTGGTAATAGATAGTTCGGTTCGCGGTCGGCTAGATAAGCTCGCCGAAGCAATGAATTCCTGATTTGAGGGGCATGGCATGCAGCAATTAAATCCTTCTGAAATAAGCGAAATTATCAAGGAGCGTATCGCTAAACTTGATGTTTCAACGCAAGCTCGTAATGAAGGTACTATCGTCAGTGTTTCTGATGGTATTGTACGTATTTATGGTCTTGCTGATGTAATGTATGGTGAAATGATCGAGTTTCCAGGTGGTGTTTATGGTATGGCACTTAACTTGGAAGAAGACTCTGTTGGCGCCGTTGTATTAGGTGAATACTTAAGCCTTTCTGAAGGCATGAGTGCAAAATGTACAGGTCGTATCCTAGAAGTACCTATTGGTCGTGAGTTATTAGGTCGTGTCGTTGATGCACTTGGTAATCCTATCGATGGAAAAGGTCCTCTAGGCACTTCTGCAACTGATGCTATTGAAAAAGTGGCACCCGGTGTTATTTGGCGTAAGTCAGTAGACCAACCAGTACAAACAGGTTATAAATCTGTTGATGCGATGATTCCAATTGGCCGTGGTCAACGTGAGTTAATCATTGGTGACCGTCAAATTGGTAAAACAGCTTTAGCTGTTGACGCGATCATTAATCAAAAAGACAGTGGTATTAAGTGTGTTTATGTAGCTATTGGTCAAAAGCAATCAACCGTTGCTAACGTAGTACGTAAATTAGAAGAACATGATGCATTAAGAAATACTATTGTGGTTGTGGCAAGTGCTTCTGAATCTGCTGCATTACAATATTTAGCACCTTATTCTGGTTGTACAATGGGTGAGTTCTTCCGTGATCGTGGTGAAGACGCATTAATTATTTATGATGATTTGTCAAAACAAGCAGTAGCTTATCGTCAAATTTCATTATTACTACGTCGTCCTCCTGGACGTGAAGCTTATCCTGGTGACGTATTCTATTTACACAGCCGTTTATTAGAACGTGCTTCACGTGTATCAGAAGAATATGTTGAGAAGTTCACTAATGGTGAAGTAAAAGGCCAAACAGGTTCTTTAACAGCTTTACCAATTATTGAAACACAAGCAGGTGACGTTTCTGCATTCGTACCAACTAACGTAATTTCAATTACTGATGGTCAGATCTTCTTAGAAGCATCATTATTTAACTCTGGTATCCGTCCAGCGGTTAACGCTGGTATTTCGGTATCTCGTGTGGGTGGTGCAGCACAAACTAAGATCATCAAAAAATTATCGGGTGGTATTCGTACTGCACTTGCTCAATACCGTGAGTTAGCAGCGTTCGCTCAGTTTGCTTCAGATCTTGATGAAGCAACCCGTAAGCAATTAGAGCATGGTCAACGTGTAACAGAATTAATGAAGCAAAAACAATATGCTCCATTCTCAGTTGCGCAAATGTCTGTTTCTCTTTATGCTGCTGAACGTGGTTATTTACAGGATATTGGGTTAGATAAGATAGGTGCTTTTGAAGAAGCATTATTAGAATACTTCAACAGAGATAAAGCAGATCTTATGGCAAAAATTAACGTTAAAGGTGACTTTAACGATGAGATTGATGCTGAGATTAAAGCAGGTATTGAGAGCTTTAAAGCTACCCATACTTGGTAAGACGATGCAGGTGTTGTAATAACACCTGTTAACTAATGCTAAAGGTGTAATATGTCAGGCGCAAAAGAAATTCGCACAAAAATTGCGAGTATTAAAAGTACGCAGAAAATTACCAGTGCTATGGAAAAAGTAGCAGTGAGTAAAATGCGTAAAGCGCAACAACTAATGGCGGCAGGTCGTCCTTATGCTGAGCGCATTTATCAAGTAATTACTCATTTAGCTAATGCTAATGCTGCTGAGTATCATCATCCATTTATGACCGAAAGACCTGTTAAACGAGTTGGTTATATCGTGATATCAACTGACCGTGGTCTTTGTGGTGGTTTGAATACTAACTTGTTTAAAGAAGTAATCAAAGATTATAGAAAATGGCATGATGAAGGTGTAGAAGTTGAGCTTTGTGTGGTGGGTTCTAAAGGTATTAGTTTTTTCCATCATTTTGGAGCGAAAGTCACTGCGGCAATAACTAATATTAGTGAGCAAGCTTCTATCAAAGAATTAGTAGGTGGTGTTAAGGTAATGTTAGATGCCTTTGATGAAGGGCGTTTAGATAGAGTGTATTTAGCAGGTAATGAGTTTGTTAATACGATGACTCAAAAGCCAAGATTATTACAACTATTACCATTACCTACAACGACAGCACCAAAAGATGATGCTGCGGCACATCAAAAAATTGTTGAGAGCAATTGGGATTATATTTATGAGCCCAATGCGCAAGAATTACTTGATACATTATTAATTCGTTATATTGAGTCGTTAGTGTATCAAGCGGTGGTGGAAAATGGGGCAGCAGAGCAAGCAGCACGTATGATTGCAATGCAGAATGCGACTAATAATGACGAAGATCTTATTGGTGAATTGCAGTTAATTTACAATAAGGCTCGTCAGGCGGCCATTACCCAAGAAATTTCCGAAATTGTTGGCGGTGCAGCTGCTGTATCGTAAGAAAGGTTTATAAATTCAGAGGATATCCAGCTATGAGTAGCGGACGTATCATTCAAATTATCGGTGCTGTTATTGATGTGGAGTTTCCACGTGACAATGTACCTAAAGTTTATGACGCATTAAAAGTACAAGGCGTTGAGACAACGCTGGAAGTTCAACAACAGTTAGGTGATGGTGTTGTCCGTTCCATTGCAATGGGATCTACTGAAGGTCTAAAGCGTGGTCTTGATGTAGCTAATACAGGTGCCCCTATTTCTGTACCAGTTGGTGTAAAAACCTTAGGTCGGATTATGGACGTATTAGGTAATCCTATTGATGAAGCTGGTCCTATTGGCGAAGAAGAACGTTGGAGTATCCATCGTGAGGCACCTTCGTTTGAAGAACAAGCAGGTGGTAATGACCTATTAGAAACAGGTATCAAAGTAATTGACTTAATTTGTCCTTTCGCCAGAGGGGGTAAAGTAGGTCTATTCGGTGGTGCTGGTGTAGGTAAAACCGTTAACATGATGGAACTTATCCGTAACATTGCGATGGAACACAGTGGTTTCTCTGTATTCGCAGGTGTGGGTGAACGTACTCGTGAAGGTAACGACTTCTATCATGAAATGAAAGAATCAAGCGTTCTTGATAAAGTTGCTCTTGTTTATGGGCAAATGAACGAACCTCCAGGAAACCGTTTGCGTGTTGCGTTAACAGGCTTAACCATTGCGGAAAAATTCCGTGATGAGGGTCGTGATGTATTATTGTTTATCGATAATATTTATCGTTATACCTTAGCAGGTACTGAAGTATCAGCACTTTTAGGTCGTATGCCATCAGCGGTAGGTTATCAACCAACCCTAGCTGAAGAAATGGGTGTATTACAAGAACGTATTACTACTACTAAGAAAGGTTCTATTACCTCTATTCAAGCAGTATATGTTCCTGCGGATGACTTAACTGACCCATCACCAGCAACAACCTTTGCTCACTTGGATGCGACAGTGGTATTATCGCGTGACATTGCATCGTTAGGTATTTACCCTGCGGTTGACCCATTAGATTCTACTTCTCGTCAGCTTGATCCACATGTAATTGGTCAAGAGCATTATGAAGTAGCGCGTGGTGTACAAT
>JBEBWU010000085.1:0-7586 GCA_040391985.1 Entomomonas sp.
CTGCCCCACGTTCAGCAGGTGCATTTAAAACCGCTGCTGAATTTTTACCAGGTGGTGATACACGCACCATGACTTCATACCGCCCATTCCCTCTGTACTTTGAGCAAGGCAATCAAACACAACTACAAGATATTGATGGTGTATGGCGTGAAGATTTTCTTGGTAACTATGGTGCACTAATACATGGCCATAACTATCCTGCTATTGTTACAGCCATTCAAGAGCAAGCTGCTCTAGGCATCTTACCTGGAGGCCCTACTACTCTACAATATGAACATGCAGAATTACTACGTAACTTAGTTCCATCCATGGAGCGAGTACGCTATTGTAATTCTGGTACAGAAGCAACAATGTGGGCGATTCGTACTGCCCGTGCTTACACAAAACGAGATATC
Source organism: Entomomonas sp. (assembly GCA_040391985.1). Classification (GTDB taxonomy): domain Bacteria; phylum Pseudomonadota; class Gammaproteobacteria; order Pseudomonadales; family Pseudomonadaceae; genus Entomomonas. Next base: position 396 of record JBEBWU010000085.1, read on the forward strand.
ATCATAAAAATTGATGGTGGCTACCATGGTACTCATGATTGGGCAAACGTAAACGCATTTATCGCCACTGGTGATACTCAACCTCAAGTAGTAAAGGGACTCCCTCCTGCCTATTTAGCCCACGGTGTACCAAAAGGTATTTTAGAATCAGTTATTGCTGTTCCGTACAATGATATCGAAACAGCTACTCGTGTAATGAATGAACTTCGTGGTCAAATTGCTGGCTTTATTGTTGAGCCTGTACTTGGTGTTGGTGGCGCTGTAGCTGCTGATCCTAAATACTTAGCGGCTTTGCGCAAACTTTGTACAGAACAAGACGCAGTGCTTATCTTTGACGAATGTGCCAGCATTCGCGTAGGTCCTTGGCAAGTCAAACATGGCATTACCCCTGACTTATCTACTTTTAGTAAAGTAGTAGGTGGTGGTTTACCTTTTGGTGTTTTTGGTGGTAGGGCTGATATTATGGCCATCTTTGATCCATTCGGCCCAAACCCTGTTTACCATGCAGGTGCTTATGGTGCAAATAATCTTTCACTTGCAGCAGGTATTGCTGCAATGAAACACCTCCATGCATCTGACTTTGATCACTTAACTGCACTTGGTGAACGTTTACGTAAAGGCCTAACAGCTGCTGCCATATCAGTTGGTGTAGTAGGACAAGCAATTGGTGAAGGCGGCATGACCTACTTCCACTTCACAGACACAGCACCACATAACGCTACTGACACAGTACGTATCAGAAAGGGCCGTGATGAACTACGAGCATTAGTACACCTACAACTGCTCAATGAAGGTTTTGTTACTGCACGCCATGGCCTACTCTGTCAACATATCATGACAGAATCATCAGCCGTTGATAGTTTTATTCAGGCTTATGGCAATACATTAGAAATGCTTGTTCCTTATATCACTCAACATCATCCTGAGCTTATTATCTCTGGGAGTGCTAATAAATGAGCGTAGAAGTAGCAAGCTGGTCATTAACCACAGCTATACACAACCTACAACAAGGAAAATTAAGTGCTGAGGAATACCTGACTGATCTAATCAGTCATGGTAATTCCCACAGTAACCTTGGCACATATATCACACCTACTAGTGGACATGCATTAATAGCAGCACGTGCAGCTGATAGTATGCCTCAAAAAGGTCCACTTTTTGGAATTCCACTGGTTGTAAAAGACAATATTGATGTAGCAGGTGTTCCTACTACAGCCGCTACACCTAGCTTAAAAGGACATATTCCTACAACAGACTCAGAGGTATGGCAACGACTTACTTCAGCAGGAGCCATTCTACTTGGAAAAACCAGTATGCATGAGCTTGCCTATGGTATTACAGGTATTTGTACAGGTTCTCCAACAGCACTTAACCCTGTAAATACAAACTATTTAGCAGGTGGCAGTAGCTCTGGTACAGCAGCGGCTATTGCCGCTGGTTTTGCCCCAGCAGGACTAGGCACAGATACGGGTGGTTCCATTCGTATTCCAGCCGCTGTTTGTGGTATTTTTGGCTTCCGCCCTACTACTGGACGTTATCCTCATGCTGGCGTAGTTCGTATCTCCCCTACTCGTGACACGGTTGGACTGATGGCGCGCAGTATAGAAGATATATTACTACTAGATGAAATTATTACTGGTACTAACCACTCAACAGAGCAACCCAGTCCCACTCCAAAATCAGTAAGACTAGCTATACCTGAATCGGCATGGGATCATCTTGATCCTGAAGTAGAGCGTATTACAACAAATGCATTATCTGTTCTAGAAAATGCAGGGTATAAGCTTATTAATACAGGTGTAGATATTCATGGTGGCCCATCTAATGAATTACTTGATACTGCTATTGCTATTCCACCGCCTGAAACTCTAGCAGCAATCTCCGCCTATTTAGCAGAAACAGGTTCAACTATTACTGCTGAAGAAGTGATTAAGGAAACTGCCTCCCCAGATGTACGTAGTATTCTTAGCCCATTACTAGATACCTCACTACCTCATCATGCATATCATGCTGCACTGACCAAACAGGAACAACTGCAAGCATTAGCTAATGAGGCTCGTCATCGTTACAACATAGATGCTATTGTTACTCCAACCATTATTACTCCAGCTGCACCAGTGGATGTTGCTGATTACATAAATATAGAAGGGGTTGAGATTCCCACCTTTCTAGCCTACATCCGTAATACTGCTCCAGCTGCTGTACTTGCTACGCCATCCATCACGATCCCAATAGGCAAAACAGCTGAGGGATTGCCTGTAGGATTACAACTCGATGGACACCCTAATAGTGACACTAAGTTGCTACAACTAGCTTTACAATGTTCACAGCTTTTCCCTTCAGTATATCCAAGTAAAGGATAAGCAATGCAAGCATTCAACGATGTTTTAGACACTGGTACCTTACCAAATCCTCTTAGTGATGCTCAACTTCTTGCAGGCTATCCACAGATTGATGAGCTTATTTATCTTAGTTTGGGTGAAACTTGGATACCCCCTGCTGCTGGCCTTATTAATGCACTACAAAAAATACCAGCCTATGCACATGGTTATACACTTTCTCCCTATGGTTTACCAATGCTACGTAAAACTCTACGAGAGTATATTCAACGTAGCCACCAACTACCAGAAACTAGCAACTACGATGTAGCTGTTAGCCAAGCAGGCACTCGCTCAGCCATGTCTGATTTTGCTCAGTTGCTTCTTGCACACTATAACAAACCCTGTGCAGTACTTGTACCTGAACCTGGTTGGGACTATGCAGGTGTTTTTGAACCACTTGGATTTAATATCCATTATTATCATCTAACAGCTGATAATAACTGGCAACCTAATCCTGAACAGATAATACAAGCCATGCAACCCAATGCTTTACTTGTGCTTAACGCTCAACATAATCCCACAGCAACCGAATGGTCTCCACAAATTGTTTCACAACTTATTGCAGCAGCACTTGAACGTAATACGGCTATTCTAATTGACGATGCTTACTATGCTCTCCATAGTCCAGACCATAATCCTACCAATGCGTTAGGCATCCTTATTGAACAAATTGATTCATCGGCAGCAACACCATGGCTAGCAGTACGTACTATGGGCAAACAATTTCGATGTAATGGTTGGGGTATTGGGGCTCTTACTGCACACCCTAAAACACTTACTCATTTAGCAGAAATAACCCATCAGCATAGCTATGGTTCAGCCATTCCTTTACAAGCGGCCATGGCTATGTGGTTACAAGACCCTACTTCTGATGAATACTTAGAGCAAATTCGCCACCACTACAGTAATGCTAGAAATAACGTAACCGAATTACTTACTGATACCCTTGGCTTCCCCTCTGATGCAGTATGTACAGGCACATGCACCTCTTATATGAGGTTCCAAATTCCACCACGCTTTATTCAACAAGCTGACCAAGAATCTTATCGTCGCCTTTGCCTCGATGCCGGTGTTTTACCAGGACATGGCAGTATGACCACCAACCAACCTAGACCTGACCAAACCTACGCTCGCATTCACCTTGGTCATCCTATACCTATATTAGAGCAAGCCATCAAACGACTTCATAGTGCTGGGTTAGGTTGGTAATATTTCAGTACATTAATTTTATTGATTTAAAGAATTATTAAAATAAACAGTTCGACATTAACTATAAAAAACCTCAATGATCAATATTTATCTTTCTTATCATAAAAATGAAAGTTGTACAGGTTTGCCTCTTTAGATATTTCTTGTACTTTCTCAACTTTAATAAACCATATCGTCAACTAGACCTTTGTCTAGTTTTTATTGGATATTAAGAACCTTTAAAGTTACACAATTTTTACTAATTACACTTTGTTAAACAAATACTTATTACGACAGAAAATTAAGGATGTTGCGTGTTTAATTTAATCAATGAAGAATCTCTTACTCTAACAATTAAAAAACTTAGTATTTATTTAAATAGTATTTTTAAGAAAATAATTCCTATCTTTAACCAGTGAATATATGATTCTTTGTCATTATTTTTCATAAGTAAAAAATTTGATTATTTAATTTCGGCTCATGATAAACAAATGCAAGATTAGAATCATTTAGAGAGATACTCAATTTCACAGAATCTATAAATACCAAACGATATAAATGACATTATCCATTGCTGTCTGATAATTCATATTATTATCTATTAATGTTATTTATAAAGGATATGCTCCACCAGCATTATAATTTTCAAGGATAAGACTTCGTATTATGAGAGTTCAACTAAGAAAACCAATACTAATACCCATAATTATTATTTTAATTTTGATAATAAGCTACTTAATATGGAGTCGTACACATAATCAAGATTTTGGTGAAGATTTTGTTAATGGTAATGGTCGCATAGAAGCAACTGAAATCAATATATCAGCTAAACTAGCGGCACGCATTGAACAAATATTAGTAAAAGAAGGTGACTTTGTTAAAAAAGGTCAACCACTAGTCATTATGCAAACAGACGTTCTTGAGCAACAGTTAAATGAAGCTAAAGCGCAGTTACAACAAGCCATTAGTAATGAGGCCAATGCAAAGGCACAACTTACTTTAAAGATCAGTGATAAAGCAGCTATTGAATCAACTGCCGAACAACGCAAAAGTGATTTAAGTTTAGCCAATACTCGCTTAAAGCGCTCCACCCCTCTCCACCGTCAAGGTGCAGTATCTGTTCAAATATATGACAACGACAAAGCCGCTGTAAATAATGCTATAGCAGCGCTTGCCGCCGCCAATGCTCAAATTGCAGTAGCTGATGCTGCTATTCAAGCTGCAGAAGCCAATGTCACTTCTGCTAGCTATGCGATTAAAGCAACACAAGCAACTATTGATCGCATTCAAGCTGATATTAATGACAGTACTTTATTAGCAACAGCTAATGGTCGCGTGCAATATAAAATATCTCAAGTAGGAGAGGTATTAGGAGCAGGTGGAAAAGTATTAAATTTGGTTGATCTTAACGATGTTTATCTCACCTTCTTTGTACCTGAAACAATAGCGGGTAAGGTAGCACTAAACCAAGAAATAAGAATGGTTTTAGATGTTTATCCAGATATGGCTATACCTGCCTATGTTTCTTATGTAGCTAGCGTTGCTCAATTTACACCCAAAACAGTAGAAACCCAAAACGAACGTCAAAAATTAATGTTTCGTGTGAAAGCTCAAATTAAACCTGAACTTTTGAACTGTTATTTAGAACAAATTAAAACAGGCGTACCAGGTGTTGCTTGGTTGAAATTAGACGAACAAACTGCATGGCCTGTTGAATTATCTAAACTAGTACCTACATGTCAAAAAATTTGAGGTTATTTTTATGAGTAATCTCCTCGACTTTACAGACATTGTGGTACAAATAACCGATGTTTCGCTACATTATGGTAAAACACTGGCATTAGATAATATTAGTTTAGATATTCCTGCACAATGTATGGTAGGTTTAATTGGGCCAGACGGCGTTGGTAAATCTAGCTTACTTTCTTTAATTTCAGGGGCCCATGTAATTCAAAAAGGCTCTATAACTGCATTAAATGGCAATATGGCTAGTAAACGACATCGTACTGATGTTTGCTCACGTATTGCTTACATGCCACAAGGGTTAGGAAAAAATCTATACCCTACTTTATCTATTGAAGAAAATTTACAATTTTTTGCTCGTCTATTTGGGCATAATGCTACTGAACGACGCCTTAGAATTGATGAACTTACTACAAGTACAGGATTATATCCCTTCTTAAATAGAGCAGCTGGTAAACTTTCTGGTGGTATGAAACAAAAACTAGGATTATGTGCTGCTCTTATTCATGATCCTGATTTACTTATTTTAGATGAACCTACAACAGGGGTTGACCCATTATCTCGTTCCCAATTTTGGGATATGATTAATAATATCCGCAAGCAGCGACCACAGATGAGCGTTATCGTTGCTACTGCCTATATGGATGAAGCACAGCGTTTTGATTATTTAGTCGCAATGGATGCTGGAAAAGTATTAGCTACAGGAACACCTACTGAAATATTAGAGCAAACTCAACAAGGGTCATTAGAAGCTGCATTTATTGAATTAATGCCAGCCGAAAAAAAACAGCATTACAAACCTGTCACCATTCCTCCATTGCATATAGATGAAAATACTTCTATTGCTATTGAAGCTAAGGGATTAACCCAAAGATTTGGCGATTTTATCGCAGTGGATCATGTTAACTTTCGTATTCCTAAAGGGGAAATATTTGGTTTCCTAGGCTCTAATGGTTGTGGTAAATCCACTACTATGAAAATGCTAACAGGCTTATTACCTGCCACAGATGGTAAAGCTTGGTTGTTTGGTAAAGAGATTGATGCTCATGATCTAAATACTCGCAAGCATTTAGGCTATATGTCACAAGCATTTTCTTTATACAGTGAACTTACTGTTAAGCAAAATCTTGTATTACATGCTCGATTATTTGGTGTTGCTAAAGAAACTATTCCTAACCGTGTTAATGAAATGCTACAACGCTTTGGTTTAGAAAATGTAGCAAATAGCTTGCCTGACAATATTCCATTAGGTGTTCGTCAACGTTTATCCCTTGCTGTAGCTGTTATTCATGCACCTGATATTCTGATTTTAGACGAACCCACTTCTGGGGTTGATCCTATTGCTCGAGATAACTTCTGGCATTTACTAGTAGAACTATCACGTAAAGATAAAGTAACTATCTTTATTACTACGCATTTTATGAATGAAGCAGAACGATGTGATCGTATTTCTCTCATGCATGCAGGTAAAGTATTAGATAGTGATACGCCAGCAAAATTAATGGAAAAACGTCACACTACTACGCTTGAACAAGCATTTATAGAGTATCTGTTAGATGCAGGCGCAGGTATATCTAATGATGAGAATACTTCTGCGACAATAGAATCCATTAAACAACCAGAACAAACCTCTCATGAACCTCCTAAAAAATTTAGTTTAAACCGTTTAATCGGTTGTACATGGCGTGAATCTCTTGAGTTAAGAAGAGACCCTATTAGAGCTACTCTTGCATTATTAGGGGCTGCTATTTTGATGTTGGTAATGGGTTATGGTATTACCATGGATGTTGAGGATCTCAAATTTGCTGTACTCGATCAAGATCAAACGGGATTAAGTAATAACTATAAATTAAGTATTTCAGGCTCTCGTTACTTTATA
>JBEBWU010000086.1:0-7526 GCA_040391985.1 Entomomonas sp.
ACCCCAAGTGATTCTTTGTTTGCCAATGGTTAATTGGGTAGCAGGTAAATCAATAGCTGAACCATGAAAAACTATATAGGCTTCATTTAAATCAGCGCGCGTGGTTGGTTGATAACGATAGGTGCTAGGGTCGTAATCAAGGTAAGTATTGATATAAGCTTTCCATGCCTCTTGCTCATACAATAAGCTGCTGTTTAAGCGTTGCCTCGTAGATAGCCAACGCTGTTGATTAGTAAATTTTCTATTACGACTTTCTAGGGTATTAGAGAAGCGCCAATTTTTTTTAAATTCTGTTTGCTCGTTTAAATTAAAATCAAAGGTATCATCTGCATAAACAGTAAAACAGCTTATCAATAAGATAAAAAAACTATATAAAGGCAGTCGTTTGCAAAGCACCATTACGATTCCTTTAGCGTTTTAGTTTATTTTGATCAAAAATATTATCCGCAATATTGGTGTTGTATTGTGTATCTGAATACTGCATAAGGGTACGTGTATTACGTAAGCTGTTTTGCATCACTAATTTGGTGGGCGTCCAAATATTATCTATTTGTTTAAAATCACCCTGTTGCAGGGTTTTGGTGAGTCTATTGTTTTGGTCGATATATTCTATTTTTACTGGTAGGTTATATTCTTTATCGACCCAAATACGTCTTTTGCTGTAGTTAGTTTCATGTTGTTTTTCGGGGATAGCTGTGGATTCTATGACATAAGCTGGTCTGTTGTTGATAGTATCCATTTTAATAAACTGATGGGTGTCGCTGTCTACATGGCGATACTCCATATCTTCTAAAGCAAAATCACTACGCATAAAGGCACTTTTTTTACCACCACCACTAATACGCCTTACCATATTTTCTGAAGGAAAGTAGACCCATAAATCATCTTCTTTTTTAGGGTCATCATATGACCAAGATAAAAATTGAGTATCTTGAATATCAATCGGTTCTATAAACTTATTAAGTGAATGTCGGTCTTTACCGTACTTTTTTACCCACATTTCCATTTTACGAATTAGCTTTTGATTACCCCGTTCTATCATCATCACTGCATAACGATGGGTATCTTTTGAACTATCCGCATTATCCACTAATACCGCAATATCTCGGCCTGTTAAGTTATCTGCATAACAAGATAAAGAAAAACAAACAGCTATTAAGATAAGTAAATATTTTTTCATGTTGATTCCTATGAGTGATTAATAACAAGCTGCTCTAGGGAAGCTTTATCTGAAAGTTGGTTATCTTGGGTTTCAGCGCCTAATGGTTTAAAAATAGAAAATAAAAGAGGGGTTACTAAAAAATCAGTAACTAATGCGGTGCTATAGGCGAAGATAGAGATAAGGGCAAAGATAAAAGGCCCATCATATTTAGTGTAAGCAAAGCCAATAAAGCCAGCACTTATCACTAGAGTAGTGAAAAACAATACGCGCCCAACACTGGAAACCGTATGCAAATAGGCTTCTTTATAGCAACCATATTTTTTAAAGTAGTATTGATAGCGACTAAAGAAATGGATAGTGTCATCAATAGAAACCCCTAGAATAAGTGGGGCGAGTGTTACCATAATCATATTCAGTTTAGCGCCCGTTAATCCCATAAGGCCAAGACTAAATAGAATAGGCAGTAAATTAGGCACCATTGCAATTAAACCTAATTTAATCGAGCGTAATGCCAGCGACATCACAATAGCAATGGCAATAAATGCATAGGTAAAACTAAATAATTGCCCCCATGCTAAATAATCGGCTACTGCACTAAGAATACTTAAACCACCCGTTGCTTCAATCATCCTATTGGGCATTTGCTGTTGTACAAAATGGTTAACATCATTTTCTAGTTTTTGAATATCGGTTAGTTTTAGTGACTTGGTGCGTGCTTGAATACGTGCCATATCAAAAGAAAAACTAACAAACTGATCTAATAATTTGCCACCGCCTGATTCATAGAGTAATAAGTATTCTGCTACTTGTGCTTGGGATAGGGGAAGTTTATAAAAGTCTTGTTGGTTTTCGTGAACTGCTCGATTCATTTGTTTCAGCTGATCTAAAAAACTAGAGGTTTGCATAATCATTGGATGACTATTGAGATAATGCTGTAGTTTTTCAATATCTGCTATGGTGGCTAATTCTTTTACGCCATCTTCTTTATGGGTTTTAACCATAAACTCAATGGACATGGAGCCACCCATACGCTCATCCACAAACTCAAAAGACTGGCGTAATGGGTCTGTTGTGGGCAAATCGTGAATGAAGGCAGTTTCTATTTTTAATTGTGTTAGACCAAAGACAGCCAATAAAATAGCTATAGTAAAGCCAATGATAATTGATTTAGGGTAGAGCAAAACCATTTTGCACATCAAGATTAACGAGCGATCAAAGAAATCTTTTGAACGTTTAGTTTTACCATCCACCACAATGGTTTTATTCGAAGGTTTTAGCCTTGTAAAAGACAATAAAGGTAACGCAAAAATAAAGGTAACCAATAGCGCAATAAAGGCGCCTAATGCTGCTTGAAAACCTAATTCCTTAAGGGGAATTAAGTCAGTAAATACAAAAGATAAATAACCAACCGCTGTAGTAACCGTGGTTAGAATAAGTGGTTTATAAATAATTGCTAAAGTTTTTTGAATAGCTTCGTGTGGAGTAGTGCCTTGTAGATAAAAATGCCTAAACTCAGCAATCACATGCATGGTATCGCCAATACCTACACAAAGTAATAGGGTAGGCAGCATAATAATTAACATATTAAGTTTAAAGCCAAATATTGCCACTAAGGCCATTGTCCAAATAATCGCAATAAACACCGTAATTAATGGAATAACTACACCAATAACACTGCGGGTGGTAAAGGCGAGCACACAAGCCATCGCTATTAAAGCAATCAGTAACCAGATGGGGCCTTCCTGTGCGGTATCAGCATCTATTTGATAGCTCATCACAGGCGCACCCACAATATAAGTGGTTAGGTCTGGATAGTTAGCCACCACCTGTTCAACAATAGGCGGTGTTTCTTTGCGGGGGTTAACACTGTCGCCAGGGTAGTTTATAAATTCAAGTAAAATGCCAACGGTATTTCCATCTTTGGCAATTAACCGATCATGATAAGCAGGGTCAGTTATTATGCTATCCCTTAGCTGCTGCATTTCCTGCTGAGATAAGTTAAAGTTATCAATTAGGGGTTTAATACTAATAGTATCTTGTTGGCCAGTAATGGATTCGACATTACCTATCCAAGTAATTTTATCTAAGTAGGGGACTTTATCATTCAGTTCCCTCACTAACTCTTTAATGCGGTTTAAGTGTTGGGTTTGGATAGGTTGTTTGGTATCGATTAAAATAAAAATAAAATCGTCATTACCAAAGGTTTCTTTAAATTCTTCTAAGCGAACTTTGGTTTGGTCATTTTGTTGAAAGAAGCTTTCGTTCGAGTTGTCTATTTCTAACTTGCTAAGTTGTGGAAAAGCGAGGGCAGTTATGATGGCTACCATAACAAGACATAAAACCCTATAGCGAAGAATAGCATTAATAATTGTCTTCAAGGGAGTAGCTCCTTCTATATTTGCTTGCCATAAAGAAATAGGTTGTAGATAATAATGAGAAATATTATCATTAGAACGACATTAGAAAAATGATAGAAAATAATAGATAAATGGCTAAATACGAACTTAATGAGCAACAGTTACCGCAAGAGCCAAGGGGCAGGCCAACACGGATCAATCGCGAGAAAATTATCGAAGCAGCGATGAAGTTACCCTCACAACAATTAAGCATGACTAGTGTGGCGGCTGCTTTAGGCGTGAAACCACCGACCTTGTATTACCATATTCAAAGCATTGATGAATTACGCTCTTTAATGGTGGAAAAAATAACGTGGGATTTACGGGTACCCGTTGCTGATACTTGGCAACAATGGTGCAAAGGTTTTGCTTATGAGTTTAGGGGTTGGTTAATAGCAGAGCCTATTAGGTTGCAGTTGGTAGAAATGGTTGGCCCAGTGGCGGGGGCTGCTACTGATTTTATCACCCAATGTTTAGAAAGCTTAGCTAAATTAGGTTTTCCGCAAAAGATTGTAGTTCAATCATTCTTTTTATTAGCACAAGCGGTGCAAGATTTTGTTAGTAGGGAGTATGAGTATTACCGCCAACCTGCTAACTTTGCGAAAGTTATTGAGCAAATGCAGCAGTTTACAATACCCAGCAATGCTGATAAGCCAGCTTATAATTTATTGGTCACACAAATGCAGCAGTTAGATTTTGAAAAGTTTTTTGAGTTTCAAATAGCGATAATTATTGCTGGGTTAGCTGATTATATTAAGGATAATAAAGAGCAATAACCATAATGAATGCCATGCTTCTTGAACAGTTTAATGAGATAACTATTCAACAAATAAAAATTAAGCGTTGCCATTATTACCCAGAACGATGGCAACAAGAGTTATTTAAAATCTATCAAATTACTATGCCAACGCAGCTTAAGAATGCTGTACCAAAAAGATTAACAGAGTTTGTGGCAGGGCGTGTGTTAGCTAAACAGTTATTAGCAGAATATAGTTGCACGCAGTCAGTCGATATTTTGCAAGATAGATCACCCGCTTGGCCAGCAGGTTTTGTTGGCTCTATTACGCATGCTAAAGGTATTGCCGCTTGTGCAGTATTACCGATAACCCAAGCAAATAGTTTAGGGCTTGATTTAGAGTGTTGGTTAACGCCTGAAGTAGCCTCGCAAATTCAGCCCAATATTTGTTTAGCAGAGGAATTAAATAACGTTAATGTTGATTTTAGTTTTACTAAAAAAGTTACCCTAATTTTTTCAGCCAAAGAAACTTTATATAAAATGCTTTATCCTAAAGCAAAACAATTTTTTGATTTTACTGATGCTAAAATAATCAACCAACAAGGAGATAATAGATCAGGTGTATTGGAAATAAAGCTGTTGAAAAACTTAACATTGAATTATTTAGAAAATGATAATTTCTTAATTAACTATATTTGTAATGAACATAGTTGTTTAACTTTGAGTGTATTGTATTAGGTAATGTATTTGTGTTAACAAAGGGAAAGTTATATCTATTACAATCAATTGTATTGGATAATACATCTTTTTATTATCAAGTATTTAAAAATAGTTTGCAGAATTATTGTGGGTTATAGTGCACTTAGTAGAGCGCCTGCTTTGGGAGCAGGATGTCTGGAGTTCGAGTCTTTCTACTCCAACCAAATCAAAACAGATGTGGGTCGTTAGCTCCGTTGGTAGAGCAGTTACCTTTAACCAGTTGGTCATAGGTTCGAATCCTATACAACCCAAAACTTACACTTTAGATAACAGATAAGTAGTAGGTTATTGTAAGTAATTAGCTAGATATAAAAGAAGAGAAAAGAACAACGCCTACAAAAAAATTACAAGAAATATCTTGCAAAATTTCTGTAGGCGGTATATTCTGAAAGAGTACGTAAATTGTGAGCGCACGTACATCTTTCATTTAACTTCACAGGAGTGCAATCCCGTGAAAGTCAAGAGTAGCAGTTGGTGGGTCGTACAGGGTTCGAACCTATGACCAATTGATTAAGAGTCAACTGCTCTACCAACTGAGCTAACGACCCAATTAAGGGAAAAATAATATACTGCTATTTTTTTTCAAAAGCAAATATTTTTGTTTATTTTAAATTATCTTTTTTATCAATAGCTTTAATATCTACCATTATATTTATATCCAATTAATAAAAGCGTAGAATGGTCATTTTTTAATAGCTTTTTGGTACTTATAGGTAAAATAGTGTCTGGTTCTTTGTCTACACGTAAAGAGTTCATAAGAGGACTCATTGCAGCTATTCCTATTATGATTAGTTTTATCCCCTTTTCTTTGGTATTAGGTGCTCAGGCTATACAAAGGGGAATGGCTACAGGTGATATAAGTCTAATGGTAGCTATGAATTTTGCAGGAGGATCTGAATTTGTAGCTGTTAACTTATGGACTTCACCACCACATTTGTTATTAATAGCTTTTATGACGTTATTAGTTAATAGTCGCCATATTTTGATGGGTGCTGCATTAACACCCTATTTACAAGGATTACCTAAAAGAAAAGTGTTATTGGCACTGTTTTTTATGTGTGATGAAAGTTGGGCAATGAGTTTTGCAGAGGCTAAAAAGTCTACTAATCAGCGTTTTAACTATCACTATTATATTGGAGCAAGTTTAGGGCTTTATCTTACATGGGTTATTTGTACTACTATAGGCGCATTGGTTGGTCCATTGATCGGTGATGTAACTCATTATGGTTTTGATATGGCTTTTGTGGCTGTATTTTTAGTATTGTTAAAAGGGATGTGGAAAGGTGTTGTTGCTGCTATTCCTTGGCTGGTTAGCCTTATTGTAGCAGTAATAAGTTATTTAATATTACCAGGTGCATGGTATGTTTTATGTGGAGCTATTGCTGGTCTTATCGTTGCTTTTATGATGGCGCATTATGAGTGATTATTTTGTTTTTCTTACTATTTTGGCAATGGCTACTGTAACTTATTTAACAAGAATTACAGGGTATTTGTTGTTACATAATAAGGTGCTTAATCCACGCTTAAGTAAGGTGTTAGAAGCAATTCCAGGTTGTGTTCTAATTGCTGTTATTGCTCCAGCCTTTGCTACGACTAGTATTGCTAATTTATTAGCATTGGCCATTACATTACTATTGGCTAGTCGTTTTTCATTGCTACCAACAGTTATAATTAGTATTGCAGCTACGGCATTATTACGTCACTATGTTCCATATTAAAATTTTATTTTATACAGGTTAAACTTTGTGAATAAACTACATAAGTTTTTAAAAAATCTTCCTGTTAGTCGCAAATTAATGGCTGCACTATTTGTGCTATTAATTACTGTTATTGTTATTTCTAATTTAGCATTTATTACTGCAAGTTATTGGATTACACAACAAAGTATAGCACCTCAAGGATTAAGAACCTTAGGAAATTTATATGCAACACCAGCCTTAAGTAGTCAATTATTAAACTCTCAAGAAACTGCAAATGAAGCATTAGGGCAAATGGTAGACTATATGCCTTTAAGAGGCGCTGCCATTTATAGTGCAGATGGTATTTTGCTAACAAAGTTTCCTTATAAAAATTCACCTGCTTTTCCTACAAATGCATCTGACTTAGATAATTGGATGATGTCACAGTTTGGTACAAGTTACTCAACAGATTTAGAAGGTGAGAATGGGGAGCTAGGGCGTTTAGTATTGTTGGCTAGCAATAATTTACCAGTAGCATTTTATACAGGAATTATTACTGCCAGTTTAGGTATTTTATTCCTTAGTATTTTGTTGTGGTTGCTGTTATCTAAACAGGTAAAACGTCATATTACAATACCTATTCAAGAACTAGAGACATTAGCATTACGTGTAACTCGTGAAGAGAATTATGCATTACGGGTTATTCCTCATAGCCGAGATGAAATAGGTCAGTTAGCTACTGCATTCAATACAATGCTAAGTCGTATTGAAGCAAGAGAGCAACTATTGAAATC